>CALZJC010000011.1 GCA_945787525.1 Thermoanaerobaculia bacterium
TCGACACAGAGGATGCGGGGTTTCTCGGCGGTCATGGGGCACTCTCCCGATCGGTTGGCGGTTCGGCGCCTGGCCCGGCGCCCGGGATCGGCGGCACATCGTGCAGCCGCCCGGCGCGCAGGGCGCAGCTGAGATAGTCAGCGGCGGCAGCGAGATTGGCTCGCGCCCGCCTGCTCAATCCCTCGTGAAAGCTGTCGAACTCGTAGCCGCGGACCCCCACCAGCCAGGCCTCGGGCTCCTGGCCGAACAGCTGGCGGGTCAGCGCCAGCAGCCCGCCCGGCGAGACGCTGTGCGAGCTGAAGCTCAGCCCCGAGGTGGCGGGCGCCAGGCGGCGGCAGGAGAACGGCTCGGGGCCGCTCCGATCGGCGTCGGCGAAGATCACCCGCCGGTGGCCGGCGCACTCGGCGGCGTCCTCGACCTGCAGCTGGTAGTCGGACTCCACGGCGACGACGCCAGGCGCGCGCGCGCCGAGCAGCTCGGCCAGCGCCGGGCCCAGGCCGTCGTCTCCGCGGCCCGGGTTGCCCCAAGCGAGCAGCAACGTGTCAGCCATCAGGGTCTCGTCCGGCGGTCAACGGTGTTGCCCTCGGCGTCGATCAGCTTCACCTCGAGCGGCATCTGCCCGAGGGCGTGGGTGGCGCATGACAGGCAGGGGTCGTAGGCCCTGACCCCGACCTCGATGTTGTTGAGCAGCCCTTCGGTGATCTCGGGAGCGCCGGAGATCTCGTCCTCGGCGATCTTCGCCACCGCCCGGTTCATCGCCTCGTTGTTGCAGGTCGTCGAGACGATCAGGTTGGCCATCGTCACCTGGTCGTTCTCGTCGACCCGGTAGTGGTGGGTCAGCGTGCCGCGCGGCGCTTCGAGCATGGCCACGTACTCGCCGCGACGCTCGCCCGGCGGCGCCACCAGATCGTCGCCCTGCAGGTCGCCGTCATGCAGCAGATCACCGATCACCTCGACCGAATGCAGCAGCTCGATCATGCGCGACCAGTGGTAGGCCATGGTCAGGTTGCTCGGGACTCCATCGGTCACCTCGAAGAACTCCCGCCGCGCCGCTTCGGCCTTGGGCGTGTCGATGAAGTCACAGGCGTTGACCCGAGCCAACGGCCCGACCCGGAACCAGCCGGTCTCGGGGCCGAGCTTCTTGAGGAATGGGAACTTCATGTACGACCAGGACCGAACCTCTTCGGCGATCTCGTCGAGATAGTCCAGCGGCGCGACCTGGTCGATGATCTGCGAGCCGTCGGCGGCGATGGCGCGCAGCTTGCCGTCGTAGAGGTCCATCGCACCGTCGGCGCGGACCAGCGACAGGTGGTTGGAGTCGAAGGCGCCGAACTCGCTCACCGTCGCCAGGTTGGTCAGGGTGTACTGCCTGGCGATCTCGACCGCCTTCAAGCTCCACTCCATCATCTGATCCACCTCCGCCAGCAGCTCGTCGCGCTCGGCGATGGACAGGTTCTTGTTGATGCCACCCGGGATGGCGCCGGTGCCGTGTACTTTCTTGCCGGCCGTGGCCTTGATGATCTCCTGGCCGAACTTGCGCATCATGACGCCCTGGACCGCCAGGTCGGGATGCTCGGCGATGACCCCGATGACGTTGCGCTTCTCCACCGGCGCATCGAAGCCGAACAGAAGATCCGGAGACGCCAGGTGGAAGAAGTGCAGCGCGTGCGACTGGAAGATCTGCCCGTAGTGCATCAGGCGGCGCATCTTCTCGCCGGTCGGGGTCAGCTGGTCGACGCCGATGATGCCGTCGATCGCTTTGGCGGCGCACAGGTGATGGCTGACCGGGCAGATTCCGCACAGCCGCTGCACCAGCACCGGCAACTCCCAGAACGGCCGGCCCTGGATGAAGCGCTCGAAGCCGCGGAACTCCACGATGTGAAGCCGCGCCTGCGCCACCCGGTTGTTGTCGTCCAGCAGGATCGAGACCTTGCCGTGGCCCTCGACGCGGGTCAGTGGCTCGATCACGATTCGTCTTGTGGCTTCGGGCATCGGCTTCTCCTAGTCGTACTTGACCAGCTCGTAGGGCAGGTCGACCGGTTTGCCGGTCAGCAGCGCCGTCAGCGCCGCCCACAGGGTGTCGGCCGAGGGCGGGCAGCCGGGCAGGTGATAGTCCATCTTGACCACTTCGTGGGCCGGGTAGACCTTGTCGAGCAGCAGCGGGATCTCCTCGTCGTCGGGCACCTTGCCGCTCGGGTTGACCACCGTCGGGCCTTTGAGGAACGCCTCCTCGTAGCACTCCGCCAGGGGCACCATGTTGCGCATCGCCGGAATACCGCCGTTGATGGCACAGTCGCCGACCGAGATCAGCACCTTGCAGTGGCGACGGAACTCCTGCAACACCTTGACGTTCTCCTCGTTGGCGCAACCGCCCTCGATGAGGCCGATGTCGACCGGCCCCTGGATCTCCTTGAAGTCGTTGATCGGCGAGCGGTCGAAGTCGACCAGCTCGATCAGCTCCAGGATGCGCTCGTCGATGTCGAGCAGGGACATATGGCAACCGAAGCAGCCACACAAGGAGGTTGTCGCGACTTTCGCTTTCGCCATGGTCTCGCCCTCACTCAGCAGCGGCCGGTCGCTCAATGTCGGAGCCGATCGGCTGGCGATCGAACTCGCGCCGGCCCACCGGCACGGCGAAGCCGACCCGTTTGCGCAGCAGCGAGCCGGTGGGACAGGCGTCGATCGCCCGGTCGGTCGCCGCGCAGTCGGTGTCGCCCAGACCGGCCTCGGCGTCGACCGCAATGCGCTTGTCGCGGCCCCGCCCGACAAAGTCGAAGACGTGCTTGCCGTCGAGCTCCTGCGACGCCCGCACGCAGCGACCACAGAGGATGCAGCGATTGCGGTCGATGAAGATGTCGGGATGGCTGGCATCCAGCTCGCGGCGCGGGAACATGAACGGGTACTTCGGCGCCGCGATGCCAAAGCGGTAGGCCAGCGCCTGCAGCTCGCAGGCGCCGCTCTTCTCGCAGAACATGCAGAAGTGGTTGCCCTCGACAAAGAGCATGTCGATGACGTCGCGACGCAGCTCGCGCAGCTCCTCGGTGTCGTTCTCGACGATCATGCCCGGTGCGGCCGGCTGGGTGCAGGCCGATTGCGGCCGACCGTTGACCCGCACGGTGCAGACCCGGCAGGCGCCGGCCGGGGTCAACCCCTTCATCCAGCAGAGGCGGGGAACGTAGACGCCGGCCTCCTCCGCCGCTTCCAGGACGGTCTGACCGGCGCGGGCCTCGATCTTTCGACCGTCGATGGTGAAAGCGATCCTGCGGTCGCTCATCGTTCACCCCCCTGCTGCTCGAAGTGGACCGAATCGCGCCCGGTCAACGCCTTCGCCGGGCCGAGCGCGGTGTTGATGTCGAAGCTGGCCAGCTGGCCGTCAACCGGCTCGATCAGCAGCTTCTCGTACTCCTCGCGGAAGTTCTCGAGCGTCGAGAGCACCGGGCGCGGTGAGCTCTGCCCCAACCCACAGCGGCTGGTTGTCTTGACCGACCGCGCCAGCTGCTCCAGATAGTCGAGATCCGCGGCCTCGCCGTTGCCGGCGAGGATCTGCTCCAGCCGTTCCAGCAGCAGCACGTTACCGACCCGGCAGGGCGTGCAGTAGCCGCAGCTCTCGTGGACGAAGAAGCGCAGTTGCTCGGCGGCGATCTCGACCACGTTGCGGCCGGCCCCGAGGATCATCAGCGCGCCGCCGGTGGCGAGATCGTCGAAGCAGATCTTGCGGTCGAACGCCTCCATGCCGACCATCTGGCCGCTCGGGCCGCCGATCTGGACGGCGAACGGCTCGTCGGCGAAGCACATCTCCAGGACCTCGCGCAGGGTGATGCCGAACGGCACCTCGTAGATGCCATGCCGGCTGCAGTCGCCGGAGATCGACAGCAGCTTGGTGCCGGTGGAGGCCGGCGTGCCCATCGACGAGAACCAGCCCGACCCCATCTCCAGGATGCGGGCCACGCAGCACAGCGTCTCGACGTTGTTGACCGAGGTCGGCTTGCCCAGATAACCCTCCTGCGCCGGGAACGGCGGCCGCGTCTTGGGATCACCCCGTTTGCCCTCCATCGAGCTGATCAGGGCCGTCTCCTCACCGCAGATATAGGCCCCGGCGCCCATCTGGATGCGGATGTCGAAATCGAACCCCGGCTTGCCCTGGATGTCGTGGCCCAACAACCCGCTGGCGCGGCGCTCTTCGAGGACGTGCTCCAAGAGCGGCCGCAGGTAGGCGTACTCGCCGCGCAGGTAGAGGATGCCCTGCCGCGCCCCGAGCGCGTAGCCGCCGACCGTCATGCCCTCGAACACGAGATCGGGACGCTCGGTGAGAATGACGCGGTCCTTGAACGTGCCCGGCTCGCCCTCGTCGGCGTTGCAGATCAGATAGCGCTCGTCGCCGCCGGCGGCGCGGGTGAACTCCCACTTCATACCGGTCGGAAAACCGGCGCCGCCGCGCCCCCGTAGGCGCGCGGTCTTGAGCTCGCGGATCACCTCCGCCGGACTCATGGCCAGAGCCCGTTCGAGCGCCGCCCCCGGCTTTGTCTTCGGGCCGAAGATCACCGCGCCCGGCTGTCGCAGGTTGTTGCGCACCGCCGAGCGCACCAGGGGGTGGGCGTTGTTGCCGTCGCCATGATCCCGGATCAGCAGCTTCTGCAGCTCGTCGAAATCGCCCTTCTCCTTGAGCACCTGGATCCCGCGCCGCGCCTTGCTGGACCCCAGACTGGGCACGACGACGTCGTTCACCAGCGCCGCCGGCGACTGGTCGGTCATGCCGATACAGGAGGCGTGCTCGAGGCTGAAGAGGCCGTCGGGAGTGGTTTCGCCAAAGTGAATCCCGAGCTCGTCTTCGAGGGCCTCCGCCACGCGGTCCGCGCCCCGCAGCCGATCGATGACGTCGTTGCACAGCCGGATGACGACCTTGCCTCTGGGCTCGGAGTGGAGGAAGGCATAGAAGGACACCACGCCCTCGACCTGCACCCGCGGCACTTTCAGGGTCTCGGCGATCAGGTCCATGACCTCTCCGCCGACATGGCCGAACTGGGCTTCGACCTCGAGAAGAATGTCCAACAGCCGCGTCGGATCGTTGTCCAACGCCTCGCATACGCCGGTGACGAACGCCGCACTCTCCGGGCTCATGAGCTCACCTCACCATCCGTTGGTCTGTCGACGGGTCGCTACCCGTTCGGCCCGCTCGGTGGTCTTGTCTGTAGTTCCCGCCGTTTCCAAGACCGGCCGCGGGATGTGCCGTCGCGACCGGACAACTCGAAGTTTAGAGTGGACGCGACCGGTTTGCCCGACCCAAAAGACCGAGCCCCCGGCCCCGCTTCGTGGGGTAGCTACCGACACGGGGTAGGGGGAAAGCAGGCCGGGAGCTTGACTTGCCCGACGCGAGCATGAACACTGCAGACCGACATTTCGCCTAGGGGTGGCCACCAGGCCTGAGAACACACCCTTGGAACCTGACCCGGATCGTACCGGCGTAGGGAATGGCAGCAACAAGACCGACATCCCCGACCCCTGGAGCCCAATTCGGGCCGGCGATCGCCGTGGCCTTCGCCGCGCTGCTGGTCGCGGCGATCGCGTCATCGGCCGCGAGCCAGGAGTCGTTCGGCATCCGCGGAGTGGTTCTGGGGCCGTCCGGCGCACCGGTGTCGGAGGCACGCATCGCGATCGACGGCCACGCGCCGGTTGCGACCGACGATGAGGGGCGGTTCTCGATCGAGTTGGAAGCGGGTGAGTGGCGGCTCACCGTGACCCACCCCGACTATCGGCCGCTGGCGCGCACCGTCAGGGCCGACGACGCGAACCTCGAGATCGAGCTGCGGCTCGAGCCAGGCATCTCGCTGGGGGCATCCATCACCGTGGTGGGGATACGCGCCGGGGAGGACCTGCCGCTCACCAAACGCGACCTGGATCCAGCCGAGATCGAGACCCTGAGCCACGGTCAGGATGTGCCGGCGCTGCTGCAGCACACGCCCTCGATGACCTGGTACTCGGACTCGGGCATCGGCGCCAACTACTCCTACTTCAGCCTGCGCGGGATCCAGCAGACCCGGATCAACATGACCTTCGACGGGGCGCCCCTCAACGACCCGGCCGAGCACGCTCTCTTCTTCAACAACTTCCACGACTTCCTCAACGTCGTCGACAGCATCCAGATCCAGCGCGGTGTCGGCACGTCGTCGGTCGGCGCACCTTCCTTCGGCGGGTCGGTGAACTTCGCCAGCGCTCCACCCGCCGACTCGCCAGGCGGCGATCTTCGACTGGTCCTGGGCTCTTTCGACACCCGACGGGCATCGGTCGGCTGGGAATCCGGCATCCTTGACAACGGGCTCTCCGTCTCGGCACGGATCTCTCACTCCGTCACCGACGGCTACCGGGACAGCTCCGGCAGCGAGCACCGGACGCTGTTCTTGAACCTGGGCTGGCAGGGGGAGCGCTCATCGCTGAAGTTCGTTTCGTTCTCCGGCGACGAGCAGTCCCAGCTGGCCTATCTCGCCGTTGACCCCGACACCCTGCGCGAGAATCGGCGCTTCAACCCGCTGGCCGAAGAGGAACGCGACGACTTCGGTCAGGACTTCGCGCAGCTCAAGCTCACCCGATCCATCGGCAGCGACCTGCTGCTGACCGCGTCGGTCTACTACAACGGCGCGAACGGCTGGTTCCGTCTCTGGGACGACCCGGAGGAGAGGAACGACCTTCTACGGTTCGGGATCGATCAGTCGTTCGTCGGCTCCATGATCACCGCCAGCTGGAGCACCGAGCGCCACTCGACCACCCTGGGCGTGCACTACAACGACTTCGGCGGCGATCACACCCTGGACGCCGAAGGCGGCCGTATCTATCGGAACACCGGCTTCAAGCGCACGGCCAACGCCTTCGGCAAGGTCGAGCTGCCGCTCGGACGCTGGATTCTCTTCGGCGACCTCCAATGGCGCTGGGCCGACTTCTCCTACGAAGGAGACGTCGACCTGGGAGCCGTCGACTGGAGTTTTCTCGACCCCAAGGTCGGCTTCCGGCGCACCCTCTCCCCGCGAGCGAGCCTCTACGCCTCGCTCGGCAGGGCGCAGCGCGAGCCCACGCGTCTGGACCTGCTGTTGGGCGAGGACAACGCCACCGTCGTCCACGATCTGCAGGCCGTGCGACCCGAGCAGGTGCTCGATCTCGAAGCGGGGATCAACCTCGACACGCCGCAGCTGGTGCTGCAGGCCAACGTCTACGCCATGCAGTTCACCGACGAGATCGCCCTGACGGGTGAGCTCTCCGAGATCGGCCTGCCGCTGCGCCGCAACGTGGACGACTCGTACCGGCGCGGCCTCGAAGTCGACCTGAAGTGGATGGCGAGCCCGCGCTGGTCGCTCCTGTTCAGCGCCAACCTGAGCCGCAACCGGATCCGCGAGTGGACCCAGTACTACGACGTCTACGACGAGCTGGGAGCGTGGGTCGGCAGCGAGCCGATCACCTACAGAGACGTGCCTCCCCTGCTGTCGCCGGAAGCGATACTCAACCTGGGGCTCGAATGGACGCGGCGCCAGAGCGCCCTCGCGCTGACCGGCCGCTACGTGGCCGACGCACACCTCGACAACACCGGCCTCGACTCGTTTCGGCTGCCTTCGCACGTCGACTTCGACCTGCGCGCCTCGCTGGACCTGGGGCGCTGGTGGCCGGCGGCGAGTCCCAAGATCACCCTCTTCGTCGACAACCTCCTCGACAGCGACCGCCAGTACCCGAGCGGCTACAGCTACCAGTTCATCAACCGGGACGGTACCGGTGGGACCGACCTCGACGGCATCCCCTTCTACTACCCCGCCGCCACCCGCAACGCCGTGCTCTCGCTGGAGCTCGATCTCTAGCAGCCCGTGCTAGAAGTCTAGGCCTTCCCTTCTCGAGACCTCCTATGCAGCCCATCGAGCTGGTCGCCGTCGCGGTCACCCTGGTGGCCGTCTACCTGACAATTCACCAGAATATCTGGTGCTGGCCGCTGGGCATGGTCAGCGTCACCCTCTCCGCGCTGGTTTTCTACCAGCCCAAGCTCTACGCAAACATGGGGCTCCAGGGTCTCTACTTCGCGCTCGCGGCCTATGGCTGGTGGGCGTGGCTGCACGGCGGCGAGGATCACGGCGAGCTCCAGGTGTCTCTGACCTCCCGCCGGGCGAGAGTAGCCCTCGCCGCTGTCGCGCTGCTGGGCGGAATCGCCCTCGGACAGACGCTCTCCCGCTTCACCGATGCCTCGCTGCCTTTCATGGACTCGATACTCACCTCCTCCAGCATCGTTGCCCAGTGGATGCAGGCCCGAAAGCTGCTCGAGTCCTGGCTGGTCTGGCTGGCGGCGGACGTCTTCTACGTCGGCATGTTCCTCTACAAGGGGCTCTACCCATTCGCGGTGCTCTATGCGGTGTTCCTCTATCTGGCGATTCGGGGATTCGTCGAGTGGCGCCGCTCGATGAACCGGGGCGCGATTCGAGCCGCGGCCGAGGCGGTCTCATGATCCGCCGCGTGGTGGTCACCGGTTCCGAGTGCACCGGCAAGACGACCCTCGCCACGGCCCTGGCCGAGCACTGCGGAACCCTCTGGGTCCCCGAGTACGCCAGACAGTTCGTCCTCGAGAAGGGAGCTGCCCCCGTCTACCGCGACGTCGAGGCGATCGCCCGCGGCCAGATCGCGCTCGAGGAGGCCCTGGCCGCCGAGGCCTCGGACCTCCTCATCCAGGACACCGATCTGCTCAGCACGGTGGTCTACAGCCGGCACTACTACGGCGACTGTCCCGGCTGGGTCGAAGACGCCCTGCGGGACCGCCGCGCCGACCTGTATCTGCTCGCCGGCACCGATGTGCCCTGGGTCCCGGATGGCGCTCAACGCGACCGCGGTCATATACGAGAGGAGATGCAGGAGCTTTTTCGAGAGCAGCTGAGGGCCCTGGGCGCGCGCGTCGTCGAGGTCCGGGGATCCCCCGAAGAGAGAATGACGGCGGCAGCAAGGGCGACCGGGTGCCCCGGAAACCGGTCAGCTTCGGCGGTTCGGCCGAGTCGCGGATAGTTAGACTTTTCACTGCCATCCTGCACCGAATAGTGGATCCTCCGAAGGTGATGCTGCCGCTGTGGAGGAGCAGAAGGACGTCGACCGGCACGAAAGGTCGCAGGTGGCGGTTCGAGGAGCCGCACTGGACCCTGCTGCACCCGCTCGCGGTCCTCAACGTCGGCGGCACGGAAGAGCGCCGCACCCTCCTGGGCTACGCCGAGAACATCAGCTGCAACGGCATGATGATCGGCAGTGTCTGGCCCAAGAAGGTCGGCAGCCACCTCCAGGTCGAGTTCGCGCTGCCGGAGCCGGCGGACCTCGTCGTTCGATGTGCCTGCGAAGTGGTCTGGGCCCGTCCTCATTCGGCGGATCCGGACAGGCCGGGCATGGGTCTCAGTTTCCTCGATCTGCCCGAATCCGCGGCCTGCAGCATCGAGTCCCTCCACGCGGGGGAGCAGGCCCAGGGCGCTCCGGCCGGCCGCACCTGGTCGGAGTATGACCAGGCCTGGATTCCGTGGACGCCTCAGGCGCCGCGCTGAGGTTCGGCCGGGAGAGATACCGCCCGGGCCCGCGCTCGGAGATCGACGCCGCCTACCCGGGGTCTTGCCGGTCCCCTTCGCGCTGCCGCATCCAGAAGAACGTCGCCAGAACTCCCAGTCCGAAGCCGATGGCCGCGGTCGTGAAGAGCAGCACCGCGCGCGGCATGCTGACGGTGGCGAACAGCAAACGGGTCTCGACCGCCTCGGTGTTCTGCAGCGCCACGACGGCGATCAGCAGCGCCAAGACGACCGCGATGACCAGTCTCAGATTTCTCATTGCCTCCTCCTCTATCAGATCAGCCGGTCTGGCCGACCGCCGGCTGGCCGGTGTCCAGCCCCCCCAGCAGCCTGTCCGCCACCCAGGCCACAAAGGGGCTGAGGAGCAACGTGATCGCGATCAGGCCAACCGTGACCTGATAGGCAAACTCCTCGATGATGCCGTTGTGCCGGCCGACGGCGGCCAGAACGAAGGAGAACTCCCCCATCTGCGCGAGCAGTGCCGCGACCAACAGGCTATGCCGCCAGCTGCGGCCGAGCGCCCGCAGAATGCCCGCATTGATCACCCAGTTGGTGGCGAAGACGGCCAGAACCAGAACCGACATCGTCGGCCAGACGGCCATCAGGAAGTCGATGTCGATCAGCATTCCCACCGACACGAAGAACAGCGCCACCAGCACGACTCGAAAGGGCTCCAGGCTGCGGTGCACCCAATCGGTCTCGCGCGCCGCGCCCACCGTAATGCCCGCGACGAAAGCGCCCACGGCGGTCGACAGGCCAAAGATACCGGTCAGCGTGGCCAGTCCGAAGCACAGGATCAGGGCCCCGAAGACCTGCAGCTCATGGTCTTTTCGCAGCAGTCTACCGAGCGGCAGGCTGACCACTTTCCGGCGTGACAGAACCGCGAGCAGCAGGATGATCGCCCCCACGCCGAGGCCCTGCAGAGCAAGCTCCCGCGGCATCGGTGTCCTGCCGCCGAGAAAGCCGAGCACGATCAGCATGGGGATGAGCGCCAGGTCCTGAACCAGCAAGATGCCGAGCGCATCACGGCCGGCGTCGCTCTCGATGGCCCGCCTGTCCTTGAGCAGCGAGATGACGACCGCCGTGCTGCTGAGGCTGATCGCAAAGCCGATCAGGATGATGCGGGACCACTCCCACTGCTTGAAGTACCCGAGAACGAGCACGCAGCCGACGCTCGCGAGGATCTGAACAAACGTCCCCACCACCGAGACGCGCCACGACGCGAGAAGACGCCGCAGCGACACCTCCATGCCGACAAAGAACAGCAGCAGCAGGACACCGAAGTCCCCGACTCGCGAGAGGACGAGCTTGTCGGTGAAGATGCCCAGTCCATCGGGTCCGAGGGCGACGCCGGCAAGCAGATAGGTGACGGTCAGAGGCTGACGCAGGCGGCTGAAGGCCAGGCCCAGCAAGAGGAGCACGAAAGCCGCCGCAACGAGTCGCGGCAGAAACGGGTCCAGGTGCATGGTCTCTTCAGGTCACCGTGCTACCGGCGCGCTGATGCCCGGGAAGGTCCGCGTCGGCGCAGGGACATCGTACTCTGATCACCTGCCGTCGCGGCGGTCGCCACGCACCAGCTCACGGGCCCCGTCGGCGAGCTCCTTGGCAGCCGTCCGGGCCCGCGCCAGCCAGACCCGCGCCCACACGAACTGCGTGGCGAGAACGGCGAGGCCGACCATCAGGGTGAGGATGCCCGGCCCCGGAAGCACGAGCAGCGCGGTCCCGATCAGCAGCAACGTGGAGCCCGCCACCAGGATGAACACCCGCCAGATCGTCCTGGTCGTTGCGTGATACAGGTCGGCCAGCGCATGGCTGATCGGGGACTCGAGCGCCGCGGTGTCCTTCGCACCCATGAAGACCGAGGCCAGGACGCCCACGGCGAGAATGACCCCGATGACGGCCAGAGAGACGACCGTCGGTATCGGATGATGGTGGGCGAGGATCATCTTGACGCCGACGAAAGCGAGCAGGAACACCAGGCTCATCTTGAGATAGCGGAAGCGGCTCATCAGGGCCGCGAGCGCGAAGTACAGCGACCGCAACCCCAGGATCGCAAAGACATTCGAGGTGAACACGATGAACGGATCGAGCGTGATCGCGAACACGGCGGGAATGGAGTCGACCGCGAACAGCAGGTCGGTGGTCTCGACCATCACCAGTGCAAGGGCCAGCGGCGTCGCGGCGCGGCGACCCTCGACGTTGACGAAGAACCGGTGGCCGTGGAACTCCTCGGTGACCTGGAAGCGCCGGCGAAGGAGCCTTATGAAGGGACTGCGTTCCGGTTCGAGGCTGTCGTGTCGAACCACCAACATCTTGACCGCCGTAACGATCAGCAAGCCGCCGAAAATGTAGACCAGCCAGGCGAACCGCTGAATCAACGCGATGCCGCCCGCGATCATCACCGCGCGCATGACCAGTGCACCGACGACCCCCCAGAAGAGCACTCGATGCTGGTACTCGCGCGGAATGCGGAAGTACGCGAAGATCATCGCAATGATGAAGATGTTGTCGACGCTGAGCGATTTCTCGACCAGGTAGGCAGTGAGGAACCGGAGCGCGGCTTCCCGGCCCGAGAGCGCATGGCCGATGGTCTGCCCGATGCCGAGCCAATGATGCTCGTACATCAGATAGACGCCACCGTTGAAGCACAGAGCGAGGGCGACCCAGAAGGCGGTCCAGCCCAGGGCCTCGCCGGTCCCGATGGCATGCGGCCGCCGGTTGAAGACTCCCAGGTCGAGGGCCAGGAGCGCCAGGATCAGCGCCGAGAATCCAAGCCAGACCCAGATCACCGCCGCCTCCCTCCGGCCCTCTCGGCCGGGTCCTCACTTCGATTGATCATCCGCTGTCGCGTCTGCCTAGAGCGGGCCTATTCTAGACGAGAAGGGGAGCTCCGCGGAGGGAGTGGCCCCCGGGAGAACCTCTCCTCGGGGCGTGACGCTGCTACGATCTCGCAACAGGGAGGAGTCACACCCCGGGGTCAGCTCTTCTGTCCCCGGCAACATCGCGCTCAGCCGTGACCGGGGAACGCCAGGAGATTCTCAGCCGTCTCGCCGATCTGGCGAAGCGAGGCGAATGGCGCCCCTACGTCGAGTCGCATCCCGAGCTCCGCCAACCGGTCCTGGTCGAGGATCTGTGTTCCGAGGCGATGCGATTGATCCGGGTCGACGTCCGGCAGGCATCCGCGGTCGTCGACATCGCCGCCTGGCTGTCCGAGCGGCTGCAGGACGGCGCCCTGCGAGGACGGACCCAACGGGCGGCAGCCAACGTGCACCATGTCCAGGGGGAGTACAAGCAGGCCCTCGAGGCGTACCGGCGAGCGCTGGCGCTCTTCGCCTCGGCCGACGACGAAAGCGAAGCCGCGATCACCAAGAGCAGCGCTCTCCAGACCCTTCAGTTCCTCGGTCACCACGAGCTCGTCTTCGAGTGGGCCGCAGAGGCCGGTGACGTCTTTCGGCGGCTTGGGGACCGCCTGCGGCTGGCGCGGCTCGAGCTCAACGTCGGCAGCATGTACTTCCGTCAGGACCGGCTGAGTGAAGCGCTCCAGCGGTTCGAATCGGCCTATGACCAGCTGCTGCAGGTAGGAGAGCCCGAAGATGTCGCGTTGTGCCTGCGCAACATAGCCACCGTTCACATCACGCTGAGCAACCTGGAGGAAGCGGCCGAAGCCTACAAGCGGGCGCGTGACTACCTTGAGAAGGAAGACCTTCCCGTGCTGCTCGCCGAAGTGGACTACAACGTCGCCTACCTCCACTTCATGCGCGGCGAGTACACGGCCGCCATCGACCTCTACCGCGAGACCCGGCGGCGGTGTGAGCTGACGGGCGATGCCTACCACAGTGCCCTGTGCGACATGGACGAGGCCGAGATCTACCTGGAGCTGAACCTGGTCGAGGAAGCGGTGCGCGCATCCGAGGCGGCGTTCAAGAGCTTTGATCGACAGGGTTTGAAGTACGAGGGAGCCAGGGCCTTGACCTTTCTCGGCGTCGCGAGGATTCGCGAGGGCCGCACCGTACTGGGTCTCGAGTTCCTCGATCAGGCAAGGCAGATCTTCGTCAGTGAGAAGAACCGGGTCTGGCCGGGCCTCGTCGACCTGTACAAAGCCCTGGGGCTGTTCAGAGAGAGACGCCGTTTCGAAGCGCGGGCCCTGGCAAGGGACGCCCTCGAGCTCTTCATACAGGCTTCGCTGCCGACCAAGTCGGCGGTCTGCGAGCTGCTGCTCGCTCGGCTCTGTCTCGATGAGGGTGACCTGGAGGGAGCGCAGACAGTCTTCACCTCGGCCCTGGAACGGCTGTCGGACTACGATGTGCCGGCGCTCAGATCCCAGGCCAGCTTCGTTCAGGGGCAGATCGAGGAGGCCGCGGGCAACTTCCAGGCGGCCCTGGAGGCCTACGCGCGATTCGACGTCGAGCTGCGCCGCCAGTCGAGCCAGGCACCGCCGATGGAGCTGAAGATCTCCCTGCTCGAGGACAACCACACGGTGTACGAGAGCCTGGTGTCTCTACTGGCCGAGGGCCGGGCGGACACGGGTGGCGGCCCCATTGTCGTCTTCGACTACATCGAAGTGGCGAAGGCGCGGCGGCTGGCCGACATGATGGCGTTTCGGGGCACCAAGCTGCCACCCAAGGTCGCCGCGCGCAGCTCCCGAGTCCAGCGCCTTCGCCGGCTGCGCGAGGAGCTGAACTGGTACTACCGGCGCATCGACGTCCAGGAGATCGCGCAAGAGCGGCACTCGGCGGCAGAGGTCCTGGAGCTGCGTGAGAGGAGCCGCCGAGCCGAGACCGAGCTCGCCGAGACCCTACGCGACCTGGAGTCTACCGATCGAGAGTTCGGCTCTTTGCAGAGTGCCGCGACGGGAGGTATCGAGGAGATTCGCTCGGTCCTGCCGCCCCAGGCCCTGATCGTGGAGTACTACATCGCTCGCGACACCATCTACGCCTGCCTGCTCGATCGAGACCACCTCGAGGTGGTCCCGTTGAGCCTGGCGTCGCGGGTGCAAGAGATCCATCATCAGCTGCAGCGGCAGCTGGCGAAGTTCCGCCTGGGTGCCGAGCACGTAGCCGGTCATTCCGATCGCTTGTACGGGGCCGCGCTCGAGCTTCTCGGGCAGCTGTACGACAAGCTCCTTCGACCCCTCGAGGGGCGCATCTCGGGCCGCCCGCTGATCGTCGTGCCGCATCGTTTCCTGCACTATGTGCCGTTTGCCGCGCTCTACGATGGGGAGCGGTTTCTGGTCGACCGGGGTAGCGTGTCCTATGCCCCTACCGCCAGCGTCTTCTTCCTGAGCCGCGCCAAGAGTACGCAACCGATCGATCAGCAGGTGGTCGTGGCCGTGCCCGGGATCTCGCCGGCGATCGACGAAGAGGCGGCGGCCGCAACCGGCCTGCTGGCCGATGCCCGGCTGCTCAGCGGCGCCGACGCGAGCATCGCGAAGCTCCGGATCCTGGCGGAGAAGAGCCGCTTCGTTCACATCGCCAGCCAATGCACCTTCCGCCTCGACAATCCGATGTTCTCCGCCATCCGATTCGCCGACGGGCATCTCAACCTCTTCGACCTGTTCGGTTTGAATCTCAACGCCGATCTGGTGGTCGTGAGCGGCAGCGGCGGGGGGCTGGAAGAGCTGTCGGACGGCCACGAGTGGATCGGTCTGGCTCGGGGTCTGCTCTATGCCGGAGCGCGATCGGCCCTGCTGGCTCAGTGGGACCCTCCGCGGGAGACCACGGCGCGGTTCATGAGTGCCTTCTACGGGCATCTCCGGGACCGCCCGAACCGGGCCGAAGCGTTGCGCGACACGATGCTGGAGCTGCGCGCCCACGAGCGCCACCCGTACTACTGGGCTCCCTTCGCCCTCGTGGGCTCGCCTCTGTAGGCGGATTCAGGCGGCCGACGTCGCCAGTTGCGAGACCTCGTGCAGGTCACTGTCGGCGATCCGCTCGAACAGCTCGACGATCTTCGGGTCGAACTGGGTGCCGGCGCTCTGCCGGAGACGGCGCATCGCCTCTTCCATCGGCAGGCCCTGCCGATACGAACGAGTCGACAGCATGGCGTCGAAAGCATCCACCACCGCGACAATCCGCGCCCCGAGTGGAATCCGGTCACCCTTGAGACCGCCGGGATACCCACTGCCGTCGAAGCTCTCGTGATGGTGCAGCACGAGGAGGCTGGTGTTCTCCAGACAGGGGATCTTTCTCAGAATGCCCCAACCGTACTCCGAGTGTTTCCGCATCAGCCGCGTCTCGTCCTCGGTCAGCTTGCCGGGCTTGAACAGCACCTTGTCCGGCAGGCCGATCTTGCCGATGTCATGGAGCATGGAGGCATTCTCGATGTCGCGCAGCTGATCTTCAGGCAGACCCAGCAGTTCGCCGACTCGCAGCGCCCATTCGGTGAGTCGAGTGGTGTGCAGACCCGTCCTGAGGTCCTTGAGGTCCAGCAGCATCGACAACGCGCAGACCGCCGAAGTCTCGAGGTCGGCGATCTGCTGCTCGAGTCGCTCGAACTCGATGACGCTCACGGCGCTCGGGTTCCGGCGCCCGCCGCGGCATGGGTTCCCGTTCTCCACCCGTGCTCCCGGAGGTCCGCTCTCAGTCGTCGTCGGAGTGCAGGCGGCGGTTGCTGGCCAGGGTCTCGAGGATGTCCAGGCGTCCGGCGCCGAGGTCGGCGGTGGGCAACGATTGCGCACCCGCGACCAGCAACGACCTAGTCAGCAACAGACCTGGGCCGGCCGTGCCACGCGGGTGCCACGGAGCCCGCGCTCCGTGTAGGAGCGCCGCAGTACCACTCACGAACGGCGCGCTGAAAGAGGTGCCAAAGCCGGCTGCGAAGATGCCGCCCGGAAACGTGCTGACGATGGACTCACCCGGTGCCGCCAAGGTGACCAGGTCCTGCCCGAAGTTGGTGAATGCGCTGCGGCTGTCGGCCAGGCTCGTCGAGGCGATGCCGAGCGTGTTGCCCAGCGCTCCCGGGTAGGCATAGGCGGTCTGGGAGCGGTTACCCGCCGAGGCGACGCAGACGACGCCGTGGTTGCTGGCGTAGTTGACCGCGCGCATCACCTCAGGAGAGAAGAAGTCGGTGCTGAAGCTCATGTTGATGACGTCGGCGCCGTGGTCGACGGCGTAGTAGATGGCCCGGACGATGTCGAACAGGTGGGCGTTGCCTTCGGCGTCGAACGCCCGCAGCGGCATGATCGAGGCACCGGGAGCCACCAGGCGAATGACTCCAGCGACCATCGTCCCGTGGCCGAAGGCCGGCGGGAGATCCAGCGATTCGAGAATGACGGCGACCGACTGCTCGAGGATCACGGCAACCGACTGGTTGAGGATGACCGGTGTGCCCGCTCCCTCCAGGATCACCGCGACCGACTGGTCCAGCCGGGCCTGCTCGAGGATGACGGCGACCGACTGATCGAGCCCGGCCCACTCGGAGGGAATCCCTGGCCGGTCGAGGATGAAGTCGTAACCCGGCAGCAGCGCGTCCGCCAGTACCGGGTGCCCCGGATCGACGCCGGTGTCGATCACCGCCACGACCCCGCTGCCGAAGGTGTGCCGGTGGGCAGCATGCAGGTTCAGCAGCTGCGCCGCGGGTTGATCCGTGTAGCCGCGCCAGAGGTGCGCAGAGGTGTCGAAGTGCCGGTTGAACGAGTCACGTTGACTGGAACCGATCTGGGCCGCCGACTCGAGGATCACCGCCACCGACTGCTCGAGGATGACCGCTACCGACTGCTCCAAGTCGAAATCGCCGTGCTCCGGCAGCGTGGCCAGCCGCGCCGGCTCGAAGCCGATGACCTCCGCCTCGTCGCTGACCAGGCTCTCGACCTGCTCCGCAGACAGGGCCGGGCTTGCCTCGACGAGAACGAGATCGTCATGCTGCGGGTCGATCCCCGCCAGAACCCTGAAGCCGATTCGGCTGACGACACCTTTGATGTCCTCGGGCGCGGCCTTGAGAATGAACTGGCTCCTCAGCGGCTTGCCGTGATAGTCGGAGTCGCCATCCTCGTCCGCCCACAGCGCCCGCTGAGGCGGCCCGGCGCTCAAGAGCGCCAGCAGACCCAGGAGACAGCCCAGAATCGATAGCTTGTGTCGAAGGTCCATCGCTGTTCGTCGATCGTCCGGAGCTGAGTTGGCGAAACTTCAACCTAATGGAGGAAGCAAGCGCCGTACCAGCCGTTCTTTGATCGGGCAGGACTCTCGAGACCCGCCGGTGGGGCTTCGAAGATCCATGAAAAAGCCCGCGCGCGACTGGTATTCATGAGCCGTCTGGCCGCCCCGCACCGGGCCCACGCGCACTGCCGCCAGGAAATTCTTACCCAGGCCAGCCACGGAAAAATCGGCGACCCGCGAAAGAAGTGGCGTCCAGCAGCGACCTTGGCTGCGGAGAGCTGCGCCGCTGGACGAACCGGCTCCCTGGCCTATTGACCGCCATTCAGATCTGTGTCCTGATCTGGACGGAATCGACCGGCTCCGGCGGGCGGAATGCCCCACCAGCGCGAGGGCCGGTCCAAGCCCAGGGGGATACTCCATGTCGTTTCACTCATTGAAGGTTCGGGTGGTGGTAGCGGCTGTCGTCCTCGTGGTCACGGCCGCGGCCGCGCCGCTGGCGGCTGCGACCGGTCGGTTGTGGGTGGTCATCAAGGTCGCCGACAACATCATGGCGGACTCGCCGGCGCGGGCCTCGATCGTCACCCCCGACGGCACGCTCGTGGACTACGCCGAAGAGCTGCTCGCGCACGCACCCAACACGCAGAGCTTCCTGCTCGAGCAGCTCGAGCCGGGGCTCTACGACGTGCGGGTCGAGTCGGAGGGGGCGGTGACCGAGGTCAAGAAGGGCGTGCCGATTTTCGCCGATCGGGATGAGCGCGTCTCAATCGTCATCCGCCCAGGGCAGGGCGTTCACATCGTCGAGTATGCGGTCGCCGGCCTGTCACGGGAAGAGGTGGCAGTTCGGCTGGCGAAGCTCGAGGCCGCGATCGAAGGGCTCAAGGCCGATCTCGAGGCGATGCGGGCCAAGCCGTAACCGGCGTGTCGAAAGGGGCGAGACCCGGGCCGACGCCGCAGGGCTCTCGGAGGCCCTGGCCCCGTCCTCAGGAATCGAGGACTTTGCGAACCTGGCGGGCCAGCGTACTCAGTCGGTACGGCTTGTGAATGAATCCAGCGAGGTCGCTGGCGTCAAAACGATTCGATATGTCCTGCTCGTCGAAGCCACTGGAGAGCAGGATTCTCGCGTCGCTCCTGATCTGCCGCATCTCCTGGAACACCTCGTCACCGCTCATGCCAGGCATTGCCAGATCGAGAACAACCAGGACGATTTCGTCCGCATGCTGGCGAAAGACCTCCAGACCCTGACGGCCGTCCTCAGCCACCAGCACGTCGAAGCCCAGCCTGCCCAACATGGCCGCGCCAACGGCCCGGACCGAGTCCTCGTCGTCGACCAGGAGGACGATTCCGCTGCCTGCCCAGCTGTCTGGCTCTACCGCAGGGGCGGTCCGGTCGAGGGCCGCCTTCTCGCTCACCGGGAATAGGACGGTCACGGTCGTGCCGACCCCTGGCTCGCTCTCCGCCGTGATGGCTCCCTGATGGCCACGGACGACGCCCAGAACCGCTGCCAGTCCGAGCCCGTGACCCACGGACTTGGTGGTGAAGAAGGGGTCGAAGATCTTCTTCAGGGTCTCCCCGTCCATGCCCGCTCCGCAGTCCTTCACCTGCAGAAAGACGTACCGCCCCTCCCGTGCCCCTTCGCTCAGGTGCACTCCCGCAAGACCTTCTCGACGATAGTCCGACGATCCCGTCGCAAGCGAGATCGTGCCGACTGCATCTCCGATCGCTTCCGCTGCATTGATCACCAGGTTGAGCACGACCTGGCGGACCTGCGTGACATCGACCTCGGCGGCCGGGAGCTTGTCATCCAGTTCGTAGACGACGCGGATCTTCTTCGAAACCGAAGCCTGGACCAGTTTGAACATCTCCTCGACCAACCGCGAAAGATCGGTAGGTTCAACGACAAACCGACCTTTGCCCGAATAGGCCAGCAGCTGGTTGGCGAGGTCGGCCGCCCGGTCGGTGGCCTTGGTGACGTCTTCCAGGATCTCCCGCGCCGGCGACGAGGCATCGACATGCTCCAATGCCAGATCCACACCACCCAGAACACCCACCAGCAGATTATTGAAATCGTGAGCGATGCCGCCGGCGAGCATACCCAGGCTTTCGAGTTTCTGGTCGTGCTGCACCTGTCGCTCCAACAGCAGCCGCTCTTCCTCCGCGCGTTTGAGATCGCTGATGTCACCGTCATGTGGACGGTACCGCTCTTGGGATGCTCCGCAGCGTCGTCGAACTGGATCGGCTGCCCGGTCCTGAGCACGCTCCTGAATTGTGCTTCTCCTCTTTCACCGCGCAAGAACGGATAGAGATCCAGCAGGCCTCTCCCGGTGGCGTCCTCGCTGTTCTCGATCCCCGGCACCACTCCAATGAGAGCTTGCAGCGCTCTTTGGTTGATCTCGATGATTCGAAGGTCCCGGTCCACGAGGTGAAAACTCTCTGTCGCGGAATCCATGAAGCGCACCAGGCGCTCTCGTTGTCGACGTAGCTCCTCCTCGGCGCTCTTGCGCTCCGCTACATCTCTTCCGATGGAGATCACGTACCTCGGCTTGCCCTCCGGGCCGCAAACCACAGAAGCGCTGTATTCGGTGGGGACCTTGCTGCCATCCTTGCAGATCAGGTCCAGCTCTATCGTGCCGGCTTCAGCCTCGGGGAGCCGTTGCACGAAGGCGTTGGTCCGTTCGAGATCCTCCGGCTCGTAGTAAGAGGCTGGCGCCGGCATCTCGGCGATCTCCTCGTCCGTATACCCGGTGATCTCCCGGAAGGCCCGGTTCCAGCGAACGGCCCTCCCGGTCGCTGGCTCGAAGAGAAAAAAAGTGTCTCGCTGAGCATTCCACGCAGCCTCGGTCAGCTCTCTCTCATGTCGCAGCGCCTCCTCTGCGGCCTTCTGATCGGTAGTCTCCCGGAACGTTCCCCAGATCCGCACGAGCTTGCCGTCCTCGATCACGCCGTGAGCGTTGTTCACGAAGTGGCGCTCGCTTCCGTCGGGGAGGCGCTCGACACCCTCGCCGTCGATGGTGCGGTAGCCCTCGCGGATCATCCTCGTGAACAGCAGGTCCGTGCTGTCAGGGCGTGCTGTAAAAACGTCGGTCAGTTTGCGCCCGACGACCTCCGCAGCGGACTCTGCACCGTACGCCTTGGCGCATGCCTCATTACACTCGATAAGGACGCAGTCATAGAGACGCTCAACCTGCTGGGCGACCGGGAGGTCGATCGAAAACGGAGCATCGCATTCGTAGCAGAACACCGGGTCGGACGCCTGCTCGATGAGCGAGCGCAACCGAAGCTCGGCCTCCTTGATCGAGCTCGCAGATAGCTCGAGCTCAGCCAGTGCGGACTCCAACTCCGTAACGCGCCGTCGGAGCTCGGCGACCACCGACGGCGAATCAGTCATCTCTGCGCCCGGCCCCTTCATCCCTCGACTCCATGACTCACGGCGAGCACCCGGCGAAGTCGGGACCCTCCCGAGTCCTACCCTCGGCCTCGAGGCAGAGTTCGATCGCCTGCCGGATACGCACCGTCAACTCGTCCAGGGGTTTCGCCTGGGTGCGTTTCACCACCTCCGACGGCTGCTCACATCAGGGCCAAAGCGCACAAGCTCGCGCTCATGAGCAGCATCAGGAACGCCGGCAACGACCTCACTGGCGGATCCTCCACCTTGACGTGCATCACCAGCGCACCCGCCATGAGCACCGCGACCACTGCCGCAGCCGGCAGGACGAACGACTCGTTCCAGATGCCCGCGATCAGCGCGATCGCCGAACCGATCTTGACCGCCCCGACGAAGAAGAAGACAAAGTCCGGTAAGCCGTACGCGGCAAACTCCTCTTTGAGCGACCGGGCACTGCCGCCACGATAAGACGTCGCCGACCGTGAACGCACCAACCACACGTTCAGCAGACCGAGAGCCACCACTACTTGGAGAATCGTCGAGATCGAAAACACCGGCACGGTTCACCTCTCCTGGTTCAAGGCGCAGGCTACCATCAGATTCCAGGGACAGAACCAGTGGCCTTTTGAAGGATGAGGCTCGAGCCACGGCGCTAGATCACACTCCGCGTCGTCCTGGCCCGCCTCTCAGGCCGTGATGACGACTTTTCCTTGCGTGTGGCCTTGCTCCACGTAGCGGATCGCCTCGGGTGTCTCCTCGAGCTCGTAGATCCTGTCGAGGACCGGCGTGACCTTCCCGGCTTCGAGCCACTCGGCAAGCAATGCCAGATCCTCCTGCTTGTCCTGGGCGACCCAGGTGACCTGCCTTTGGCTCACAAACGGGGAGGAGACGAGCGTCGCGAGGATGCGATCGATGCCCGTCAAGCGGCCCTCGCCACTGCACAGCACCAGCGTTCCCTGAGGCGTCAGGATTCGCCGGAGGCTCGACGGAGACGCTGTCCCGGCGAGTTGGAAGACGAGATCGTAGGGCTCTCCGCCTTGGCCTAGTTTCTCGTGGGTGTAGTCGATGATGTGGTCGGCGCCGATCGAGCGAACCATCTCGAGGTTCCTCGTGCTGCACACCCCGGTCACCTCCGCTCCAAGGCACTTTGCAATCTGCACGGCAAACGTCCCCACACCTCCCGACGCCCCGATGATCAAGACCTTCTGCCCCGACTCGATCCGTCCTTGGTCGCGCAGGCCCTGAAGGGCCGTGCATCCGGCCAGGGGGACCGCCGCCGCTTGCTTGTGGGTGAGGCCGGCCGCCTTTGGCACCAAGCTCTTTTCCTCGGTACCCGCGTACTCAGCGAACGCGCCTTCGCTACAGCCGAATACCTCTTCCCCCAGCTCAAACCGGGTTACGCTTTTGCCGACGGCCTCGACGCGACCGGACACGTCGAGCCCCCGCACACCGAGCTTTGGCCTGGTGAGCCCGGACATCAACCGCAGAAACCACGGGCGACCTCGCATCACGTGCCAGTCGGCGGGATTGACCGAAGCCGCGTCAACCCGCACCAACACCCCATCGTCTCCGATCACGGGCCTGTCAATCTCCTCGACTTCGAGGACATCCGCTGGCCCGTACCGGTGTTGGACAATCGCTTTCATGGCTTCCTCCTGAGTGAAGGACCCGGCGAGAAAGCACCCGCCACTCCGCCGGACAGCGCCAGCACCGCGGCGGCTATCAAGATCCCCAACCACTGCAGCGCGGATCGGGGGTTGCCTTCCTGGAGCAACCTCACGAAGAACACATGACCTCTAACCTGGATTGGACAGCAAAGACAAGTCCCGTAAGCGACTCTACTAGATGGACTTAACGGAGTGCCCCCCAATAGGGACTGCACAGTCGCTTCAGCAAGTTGACAGGGGTCGCCGGCTGCTACTACCCTGCCTGCAGCTTTTCAACGAGACAATCGCGGCGTTCGGTACGGCGGTGCTCCTGGTGAGCCCCGTGCCGGTCGGGAGTGGGTGGGGCGACGCGCCGCGGGGTGTCAACCCGAAGTACCTGGAGGATCTCCTATGAGCACAGCCACCACAGCGCTCGAATGCCATCTGGCCAGTGCCTGCAACTGCGCCTACGACATCTGTGTCAAGGACGGCTCGTTCCACGTCCAGCAGCCCTACTACGACGGCGTCCAGTGGTCGGGCGCGCCTCAGGCGTTCTCGGCAGCGAACGAGAAGGACCCGGTCAAGCGCAAGATCAACGGCTGCCTTGTCGGCGCCAGCGTGGACGGTCTCGTGGTCGCTTTCCGCGGCACCTTGCCACCCGGTTACAACATCGCAAGCTGGGAGGACTGGTGGCAGGACATCGTTGATTCCAAACCCATCGCCCCGCCCCACCGACCGGACCGCCCGCCGATCCCCGGCAAGGTGCACTCCGGCTTCTGGGAGGCGCTCGATTCGCTATGGCCCTCGATTCTGCCCGCGATCCAGGAAGGCCTCGCGAAATCGCCGAAACCCGAGCTCTACGTCACCGGCCATAGCAAGGGCGGCCCGCTCGCCACCCTGGCCGCGGCCCGTCTCTACTTCGAATACGGTATCTCCGCCACCGGCGTGACGACCTTTGCGTCCCCCCACCCAGGCGACGTCGCCTTTATTGGCGGCTTTCCCGACTCGATCCCCGTGGTGCGTTACGAAAACTACCTCGACATCGTGCCGTTCCTGCCGCCGACGGCTCAGTTCTTCGAGCTCCTCAAGGAGATCGAGAAGACGCCGCTCGGCAAGGAGTTCTGCAACTACCTCCCCAGCATCTGCAAAGTCGTCGACGAAGCCGACTCGTGGAACTACGCCGCCCTCGGAACCCTCCGCTATGTGGAGTCAAGCGGTACGGTGGTCGGCGAAAGCTCGCCCTTCGCCAACCCCTACTTCCGGCTCGCCGAGATCGCCGACCACCTGCTCGCCTTCGAGCGCATCGCCGCCGCTCACTGCATCGCCTGCAAGGCCAAAGGCTGCGCCGGCGGCTACCTCGGGGCCGCCTGCGCGGGCTCGGGACTGTGCGACGGGCCGATCGATCCGGACCCGTGTCCAGAGACCTGATGAGCGCGGACAGCTACAGCCGCCACAGCGATGTGCCAACCGAGTATCGGCACGGTTCGAGACGTCCTCGCCCCGAGGCCGGCCTGCTAGACTCCCGGCCGTCAGCACCTTGTCCAGACAGACCGCCGTAGGGCCGGAAGGAGGGCACCGTGGGCCAGCCTGCTCTTGTTGCCAGACTGCTTGTTGTTTTCGTTGTCCCGGTCGTCCTGCTGGCCGCCTGTGCACCTGTCGGCGAGCCAC
>CALZJC010000012.1 GCA_945787525.1 Thermoanaerobaculia bacterium
CCGCTCAGCACTCGATGTCGAAGATCGCGTCCACCAGCTTGGCGTCGCGATGCACGAAAGGCACCCCGAGCAGACGCGGCTTGCCGAACTCGATCTCGTAGCGCAGCTGCTTCAGGGTGTCGGGCCTCTCCACCTCGCTGGCGATCAGCGCGTAGTGGGCCAGCTTCTTGGCGTCGCCCACGCCGTAGCGGCCACCCAGCAGCCGCTCGCCCAGCTTCTCGCCGAGCTCGGGCAGCTTCTCGGTATAGCGGCGCACCAGGGTCGTCACCGCCGGCAGCGGCGCGTGGAAGGCCGGCACGGCGAAGGTGCCCCGGCCGCCGGACGACTCCTGCTGGTCGCCGCCGAGAAAGAAGCTCATCAGGCCGCGAAAACCGCCGCCCGTGGCGTCGCGCTGGTGCATGGTGATCGTGGCCGGCAGCAGCCAGAACGGCCGGTAGAGCTCGACGGCGACGTTGGGCAGCGCCACGAAGGCGACCTCCATCGGCACCAGGCTCTTCTCGGCGGCGGCGAACCGGTAGCCGTTGCGGCAGGCGGTGCAGTAGTAGACCACGTCCTCGCCGTCCGCCTTCACCGCCGCGCCGCAGCTCGGGCAGTCCAGCGGCACCAGCTCGTAACCGGCCCTCACCCGTAGATCTCCGGTACCTTGCCGGCCATGAGCTCGCGCACCGCCTCCCGGCGGCGGCTTCTGCTGGCCAGGACCCTGACCGCCTGGCCGAGGTTGACCTCCTTGTGCGCCCCGGTGCCCTCTATCACCACGCCGCCGTAGCGGAACTTGCGCCAGCCCCACCAGAGCGCCGCCAGCAGCGGCAGCCCGACGAAAAGCAGCACCTCGAAGCTGGCCGCGATCTGCATCACGGTGGTGCCGACAAACAGCGCCGCCGCCTGGGTGAGCACCAGCATGGCGGCGCGAAAGAAGTCGTTGCCCGGCGCCTTGCCGTAGGCCAGCGAGCCGTCCTCGGCATCCACCAGCACCTGGTACGAGCGGTCCCTGAAGCGATAGCGCACGACCCACAACGGGTAGTAGATGACCGTCAGGCGCTCGCGCAGCGTCTGCAGGAACTTGAAGCGCACCGAGTGCAGACCGCTGGACGGGTCGGCCAAACGCCGGAACTGCTCGAGGGCCGCCTCGCGCACCTCGGTCTCGGAGCCGGTGGGTGGGAAGACCATGCCCAGCCGATCGAGAGCATCGCTGTCGAACGGCATTAGCCGATCGCCGCGCAGGTCGACCTTCTGGATGCCCCACTCGGCCACGTTCAGGGCCGGGTAGGTGCGATCGAAGATCTTCTCCGCCCGCCGCTCGACGTCGACATAGTACGTGGTGGTGGTGCGGTTCTTGCCGCTGCCGGTAGTGCGCTGGCGCTTCTCGGTGCCGAGGGCAAAGCCGACGCAGTCCGCCTCGACACGATAGAACGGCAGAAAGCTGAGGAACGCCTCGCCGATGCGCGCCGCGGTGCGCAGCTTGGGGTTCTTGACGATCCCCTTGGAGAGCCACTGGCGGGCGATCCCGCGGGCCTTCTCGGCGTCGATCTGGGGCTCGACGGCCAGCCGCCGGATGCCGACCTCACTGGTCGCCAGCAGCGGCGTCTCGCAGAACGGGCACTCGACCACCCGCAGTCCGGCATCCACCTCGAGGGTGCCGCCGCAGTTGGGACAGGAGAGGCCGGTGACCCGCGAGGAGAGCCCGTCCTCGGCCACCGGCACGATCTCCGGTGTGGGCTCGTCGGCGGCGTGCTCGAGCGGCTCGCTCATACTTTGCGCGTCACCCACCAGGCGAGGAACAGCAACGGCACCGCGGTGAGCCCGAAGACGAAGAGCTTGATCACCGGGTTGGTGAGGACAAAGCCCTCGATGGTAAACAGGATCAGTCCCAGGATCGCCACCAGAACATAGGGGCTCTCGGCCTTCTCGGGATAGACCGAGGCCATCACCGCGCCGGTCGAGCCGTCGACCAGCGCCTCGTAGTCACGTCCCTTGAAGCTGTAGCGGCAGCGCCACAGCGGTACCTGGACGAGCGCCGTCTCCTCGGGCTCACCCACGCCGCGCTGATCCAGCCAGCCCCGCGCGGTCTCTAGCGGGATGGTGGCGCCGAGCGCCTCCACCTCGCCGCTCTCGCCGGAGTACGGCTGCAGCTTGCCGGCCGGCACCTTGAGGTCGGCGAGCTGCGGGATCGGGGTCGGCGCCGCCGGCTCGACGTAGGTCTCCTCGCTGCCGCCCCGGCGGACCCGGAAGAGCCACATCGGGAAGGAGACCGCCCGCAGCGCGCCGAGCGAGCTCTTCTTGTCCAGATCCTTGACCGTTTCGTTGCCCGCCATCCAGCGCCGCAGCGCCGCTCGAGCCTCGTCGGCGCCGAGCAGCGGCGGCAACCGGTAGTGGTTGACCACCCCGCCGCGATCGACGAACAGCGTCGCGTCGCAGTACTGACAGCGGAACAGCCGCCGGCCTGAGGCGAGTTGGTTCTCGCCGCCGCACTGGGTGCAGCGGATGACGTTGGCGGTGGCCGGGGACGGGCTGCTCATCTCTTGAACGGGGACAGGCAGCTCATTTCGGAGCGGCACGAAGCTCTCGCTCCTGGAGGACGGCCGTTGCGAAATGAGGTGCCTGTCCCTTGCGTGCGCGTGCGCTAGCCGGCGGCCTTGGTCCCGCAACCCGGGCAGAAGCGCGCCCCCTCGGGCAGCTTGTTGCCACACTGATGGCCCCGGGTCGCCCTGCATCGCCTCTTTCATCATCTGCGGCAGCATCATGCCCATGCCGGCGCCCATGCCGACCCCCAGCCCGGCGCCGACGCCGCTGCCGGTCTCACCGCCCGACTGCTGCGCCGCGTCGCCCATCGCCCTGGCCGCCTTGAACTTGAGGTACTCGTTCATGTCGCCGACCGCCGCCATACCGGTGCGCTCGTCGATCATCTTCTGGACCTCTTCCGGCGGCGTGATGGCGCCGAGGAAGAAATCCACCAGCTCGATGCCGTACTTGACAAAGTCGTCGCCGACCCTGGCCTTGAGGCCCATGCCGAGCTCGTCGTAGACCTTGGGCAGCTCGAAGATCGAGCTCAGGTTCTCGCCCAGGAGATCGGTCAGCCGGGCCACGATGACGTCCTTGAAATAGCCCTCGACGCCGTCGGTGGTGTAGAGCCCCTGGGTGCCGACCACCGTATTGACGAACAGCTGCGGGTTGTCGATGCGCACGGCGAACTTGCCGAAGGCGCGCAGCCGCACCATGGCCAGCTCCTTGTCGCGGTAGACGACCGGCTCCTTGGTGCCCCACTTGAGGTCGATGAAGGTCTTGCTGGAGGTGAACACCACCGCCGCCTGGAAAGGCGACTTGCCCTTGAACGGCAGGCCCAGGACCTTGGTCAGAAACGGCAGGTTCTGGGTGGCCAGGGTGTGGCGCCCCGGACCGAAGGTGTCGAGCGCTTTGCCGTCGCGGAAAAAGACCGCCTGCTGGCTCTCCTCCACGACCAGCTGGCTGCCGAGCTGGATCGCCTTGGTGCCCTGCGACGGCCACCGCGCCACCATGGTCTGTCCGGTGGGGTCGACGTACTGGATGACTTCCATGTTTCTTTCCCCTCTCTTCAGCCGTCGGTCTTGACGACGCCGCTGATGACGTTCTTGCGCTCGGCCCACTTGTCGCCGAGAGTCGAGATGTGTGCCAGTGCCTGATTGCAGGCCTCCTGGGCGTCGCCCTGGCCGGGCAGCGGGATGGCGGCGACGTCGCCGGCCAGCCGCGCGATGTCCTCGACCAGCGACAGGTCGAACTGGTAGATCGCGTCGAGCTCGGGCTCGTTGATCTTGACCACGTCGAAGAAACCGCTCTGGCCGTAGTCGGCAAAACGGATCGCCTGCGACAGGCCGTCGAGGCGCCCGTCCATGCGGCCGAACAGGTAGAGGGCGCCGATCTGCCCGGCGTCGGTGTAGGCCTGCGCCTTACCCCGAACGGCCTTCTTGATCTGCCCCAGCTCCTTGGCCAGGTGCTCGCGCTGCAGCTTGTCCACCTCGCGCCGCAGCTCGCGGTCCTGGAAGCCCCGGAAGCCCGGGATCTTGTCCATCAGGCGCTCGAGCCAGTTGCGCCGCTCTTGCGCCTCTTCGAATCCTGTCGTCATTCGTAGTCCTCCTGCCGGGGCTCTCTACGGCGATGGAGCCGGCGTTATTCGCATCGAGGCCCGGATCGGCCGAAGACCGAAGATATCACCCGGCGGCGGCCCGATCGGCGCGCCGGGCCTCGGCCAGGGCGGCCAGGGCGCCGACGGCCATGACCGCCGCCAGCACATTGAGCCACACGTCGACCCGGTCGTAGTACCGGTTGGGCAGCAGGTACTGGATGCCCTCGTCGATCCAGCCGGCGAGACCGCTCACCAGGACGGCCAGCAGCCCTGGAAGCGCCGACCAGCGCATGCCGGCGCCGGGCCGGCGGCGCTCCAGCAGCGCGGCGTAGACCAGTCCGGCGAGCAGACCGTACTCGAGCAGATGAAAGCGCTCCTCGGGCATCCTGATCGGCCACAGGACCCCCAGATAGAGCACCCCGAACAGCGCCAGAACGGCGATCTCGCGCCGTCCCGGTGAGCGCGCCAGGCACCAGCGCAGGACGACCGCCGCCACCACCAGGAAAAGGGCGCCGATCGAGACGCGCAGCAGGCCGTGGTCGCGCAGCCAATTGGCCAGCGGACGGACCGAGTACAGCGACGCGTAGATCGCCGCGAGCAGACCGCCGGCCCCGAACCAGAGCCGGCGTTCGCGAGCGGATCGGACCGGCAGGGACATCGGCCCCGAGTCTACCTGCGAGGGACCTCTGTCGCCGCCGCTGCCCCGCTACAATCGTGCTCGCCGTGCGGCTGCTGCTCGACATCACCCACCCGGCCCACCTGCACTTCTTCCGCCACCTGGTGACGAGGATGCGGCGGGAGGGACACGAGGTCTATCTGGCCGGGCGGCACAAGGACGTCCTGCTCGAGCTGGCGGCCGGCTACGGCCTCGTGCTCGACGCCTTCGGCCGCGCCCGGCCGGGGCTGTTCAGCCTGGGTCGCGAGATGGTGGCGCGCCAGACGCGTCTCGTGCGCATCATTCGCCGCTTCCGGCCGCACGCCATGATGGCCGTCGCCGGCACCTTCATCGCTCTGCCGGGCTGGTTGAAGCGCATCCCGACCTACGTCTTCTACGACAGCGAGCACGCCACCGTCTCCAACCTGCTGTCCTACCCGTTCGCCACCTGCGTCTACGTGCCGCGCTGCTATCTGGGGTCGATCCGCTGGCGGCACGAGCGCTACGACGGCTACCAGGAGCTGGCCTATCTCCACCCGGACCGGTTCACTCCCGACCCGTCGGTGCTGGCCGAGGCCGGCCTGGCGCCGGGCGAGCCGTTCACCCTGGTGCGCTTCGTCGCCTGGGCGGCCGGCCACGACATCGGCAAGGCAGGGCTCGGCCTGGAGCAGAAAGTAGACGCGGTGCGCCGGCTCGGTCGCCACGGGCGGGTCGTCATCTCGACCGAGGGCGAGCTGCCGGACGAGCTCGAGTCGATGCGGCTGCGGCTCGAGGTGACGCGGATCCACCACCTCATGGCCCACGCCGCGCTCGTCTTCGGCGAGGGGGCGACCATGATGTCCGAGGCGGCGGTCCTCGGCGTGCCCAGCGTCTATGTCAACCCGCTGACCGCCGGAACCCTGGAGGAGCAGGAGCGGCAATACGGAATTCTGTTCGGCTTCCGGCCGGACGACTTCGAGGCGGCCGTGGTCAAGGCGGAGTCGATCCTCGCCGCTCCCGCTGCCGAGCGCTGGCGCGCCATCGGGCGACGCATCGCCGACGAGAAGATCGACGTCACCGAGCTGCTCTACCGGGTCGCCACCGAGCGACCCTACGCCCGGGCATGAAGGTCGGCCGGCGGTGGCCCGAGCGAGCTGCCGACGGTCAAGCTAGGACGGTCGGGCGACGCTTGCGCCCAGCAGCTTCTCGTAGAGGGCAAGCCACGAGCCGATGACGTGCTCCCAGCCCGACAGCCGCCAGATGACTTCGGCGTTGCGGCGGCTCGCGGCCCGATGCTCGTCCAGACGCTCGAGCACCGAGATGAGCGTCGCGCCGAGCGACCCGATGTCGTCCACCCTGACCAGGTAGGCACCGCGCTCCTCCAGCACCCTGTACGGGAGCCAGCGGCCGGCGATCACGATGCTGCCGGCGAAGAGATGCTCCTGCATCGCGCCGGAGAGCGCATCGCTCTTGTGCACGTTGATCATCACGTCGGCGGCCAGCCGCAGGCGAGCCAGGTCGGCGTCGCTCAGCGGCTGCTCGAAGAGCCGGTACGCCAGTCGTGAGCCGGTCAGGGCATGCCTGACCCGAGCCCGCGTGTCGGACCAGCCGTAGGTCAGCGGAAAGACAAAGACACACTCGGGAGGCAGGCGTGCTTCGACGCTATGGAGAGCGTCGAGGATCTTGTCGTGCTGCACGACCGGTGAAGCACTGTGGCCACAGACCACGATCCGCGCCTCGCTGGGCAGGTCCAGCGCGCGCCGCCACTGGCGCCTCGATTCCGCCTCGCGAAGCCGGCGCACCTCCTCCAGAATGGACAGGCCGAAACGGCACAGATGGATCTTCTCCTCCGGGGTGTCGGGATAGACGCGCAGGAAATCGTCGCGCACCTCGGGGTTGGAAAAGGTCAGCGCGTCGGCAGCTCGAAACAGCCCCTGCTTGAAGGTCCTTTCGAGGCGCCCGGCCTGGTGGAGATCGCTGCCCCAGATGCTCACTGCCAGCCTCTTCGCCAGCCTGCGGATGAGCGGCAGGTAGGGTCGATAGTAGGCGCCGGCAAAGTGCAGGTGGGCGATCTCGTAACGGCCCGGGATCTCGAGGAGGGTGAGCGGCGCGCGCAGCCGCTTGTAGCCGAGGTGGAGCCCCGAAAGCTGGCTCAGGAAGCGGTCGAGACGCGAGGACCGAAGAAGCTCGCGCCCGTCATCGGTCTCGAGGGAGCGGTCAAAGAGGTAGAGGCGGTCCAAAGCGACGCCCTGCCGCCGCAGGCGGGCGGCCAGCGAATCGATCAGGAAGCTCTGCTGGGACCGGATCAGCAGGACTCGCAAGGCGCCCCCGGGGCGATCACTCGATGAAGCGCTCCTGATAGGCCCGCTGAGCCTGCTCGTAGTCCTCCACGACTCCGATGTCGAGCCAGTACTCGCGGAGGACATATTTGGTGACGGGCATCCCGTTTTGGAGCATCTCCTGGATGAGACGGTCGATTCCGTAGTAGGTATTGTCCGGGATGAGCTCGAAGACGGCGGGCTTCAGCACATAGATGCCCGCGAGAACCTCGAAGTTGAAGTCCGGCTTCTCTTCGACGCCGGTGACGTAGATGCCGTCCGATTCGATGTTGCCGAAGCGAAAGGGCGTCGTGAGCACCTTGGTGGCGATGGTCAGCCGGGAGTCCGGCAGTCCGGCGGCGAACGCGTAGATCTTGCTCAGGTCCGCCTCGGTCAGGATGTCGCCGTTCATGAGGATGAACGGCTCCGTGAGCCGCTCCTTGATCAGACTGAGAGGGCCGCATGTTCCCAGCGGCTCGCTCTCGACGCTGTAGTTCAAAACCACGCCGTACCTGCTGCCATCACCGAAATAGGAACGAACGTAGTCCGCCTTGTAGTTGAGCGCCAGGAAGATCTCGTCGAACCCGTGCTCCCGCAGCAGGCCGATCTGGATCTCCAGGAGCGCCTTCTCACCCAGCGGCAACATCGGTTTGGGAATGATGGCGGTCAACGGGCGGAGCCGGACTCCGAGCCCACCGGCCAGGACCACGGCCTTCATGACGACTCGCCCCGGAAGACCCCGGACTCGGTCACGCTGCAGCGCACGACGCTGCCCGCGCTGACCAGCACTCCGGAGGTCAATGAGACCCCATGGAACAGTGCCGCGCCACAGCCGACGAACACCTCGTCGCCGAGCCGGCAGCTTCCGTTGACCACCGCGCCGGTGGCCACGTGGCAGTGGTCACCGACGACGGCATCGTGCTCGACGGTTGCGCCGGTGTTGATGATGCAGTTGGCACCGACCCGGGCGGACGCGTTGACGGTGGCATGATGCATGACGATTGTGCCAGCTCCGAGATCTGCGTGGCGCGAGACGTGGGCTCGCGGCGACACGATCGCCGGGAAGCCCCCTCCGAGCGCGACCACCCGCTCGAACAGTTCGCGGCGGCGGGCGGCCGTCCTCACCTGGCCGATGGTGATCAGGAAGTTGCTGTAGCGAGTCGACAGGCTCGGATAGTCGTCGTCGGTTGCGACCACCGGGTAGCCGAGGACCTCCTGCCCCAACATCTCGCGCCTGTCGACGACCCCGGCGATCCGGTATTCCCCGGCCTCCTCGATCACATCGACGCACGCCCGGCAATGCCCGCCACCGCCGATGAGGATCAGCTCCGCAGTCACAGTCCTACCCCGCTGGGGATGTTGATGGGGCGATCCACGACATTCTGAAACAGAGCGCTTGTCATTTCTGCACCGTGGGGCGACCTACGATACCTTGAGTCCGGCCATGGTCTCCTGCGGATCAGCGCGTCTGACTCTCGGCCGGTCCAACGCGCTCACCTGGCGCCACGGTCGCGGCTGCGGAGCCGACGATCGCCCAGCAGCCCGACGCCTCCGAACGGCAGTGCCAGGGCTACCATCACGATGAAGTGGGCCACCCGCAGCAGGCCCGACAACAGTATCGCCTCGCCCACCGTCACACCCAGCTCCGGGCCCAGCAGCCCGAAGAGCAGCTCGCGCACACCGACGTTACCCGGCGTCACGACGAGGTAGTTGCTGATCTGCAGCACGGCATAGAGAACCAGGACCGCGGCCAGCCCGACCTGAGCCCCGAGCGCCAGAAAGGCGAGGCTGAAGCTCGTGCAGGAGACCGCCACGCTGACCAGCCCGAGACCCAGCACAGCCGCGCCATAGCGCAGGTCGGCAAAGCTGCGCACCGCCACCTCCAGGACCCGCGCCAGACGATCGTGCACCCAGGCGAGGCGGCGTTGGCGCAGCCACCCGGCGCGCGCTACCCAATCGAGCACGACCGGCACGGCAGCCAGGGTCACTGCCGAGGTCGCCACCGCTGCCGCGGCCGGTAGCCCGCCGAGGCGCATGCCGGGGCGCAGCAGCCAGATCGTGATCCCTGCCAGCAGGAGATTGACCGTGGTGCCAACCCAGGCGAAGGCGACAAACGAACCGAGGTAGTCCGAGTAAGCGATGCCGTGGACGGCCTTCAGCTGCACCCCCCGATAGACGTTTCCGAGCTGCGGCACCAGGGTGCTGAGGAACCTGCCGAGCACAAACAGCCGCAGCCAGGGCAGGAAACCGATCCGCTGCCCCGAGGCCTTTTCGAGGATCACCTGATAGCGCAGGCTGTCGAGCGCGAAGTAGCCCAGCTGTAGCAGCAGCAGCCCGACCGCGTGCAGCGGCCGGATCTCGAGCAACACCTCGAGCTCTGCCGGATTGCGTGCGAAGAAGCGGACGATCCAGGCCAGGCATACTGCCAGCACCAGCCAGGACAGGCCGCTCTTGAGCCTCTTGGGCAGCGGGCGTTCGGTCAATCCATCTGCTTGCGGAGCACGGTCGGGATGTCGAAGTCGTCGACGTTGGACCAGTTTGGACCGTAGCCGTTGGGATCCTCGTTCTGGGTCTGGGCGATCACCTTGCGATAGAAGGGGATCTCCTCGGGCTCCTCGGTGATCGGCTCGACTTGCGGCGCGGCCGGCGCCCCCGGCCGCGCGGGCTCGGCGGTCTGGAACGGCTCCGGCTCGAGGGCGGGCGCCGGCTGCTGACGGGGAGTGAAGAACGGCTCATCCTCCATCGCCGCCCTGGCCTCGGCTGCCGCCGGCTGCCCAGCCGGCTGTTTGAAGCCGGTGGCGATCACCGTCACCTTCATCTCCTCTTCCAGATCCTCGTCGATAACCATGCCGGAGATGATGTTGGCAACCGGGTCTACGGCCTCGGCGATCACCTGGGCCGCCTCGGCCACTTCGTGCAGGGTCAGGTCGGCGCCGCCAGAGATATTGATCAACACGCCCTTGGCGCCGACAATCGAGGTCTCCTCCAGCAGCGGCGAGGAGATCGCCCGCTGCGCCGCCTCCTGGGCGCGACTCTCGCCCTTGGCGACGCCGGTGCCCATCAGCGCCATGCCCATGCCGGTCATGATCGACTTGACGTCGGCGAAGTCGACGTTGACCTCGCCCGGCACGGTGATCAGGTCGCTGATGCCCTGTACCGCCTGACGCAGCACGTCATCGGCGATGCGGAAGGCCTCGCTCAGAGGTGTACCCCGCTCGACGAAGTTGAGCAGGCGCTCGTTGGGGATGGTGATCAACGTGTCGACCGCCCCGCGCAGCTCTTCGAGCCCCCGCTCCGCGAGCTCCATGCGGCGGCGGCCCTCGAAGACGAACGGCTTGGTCACCACCGCCACGGTGAGAGCGCCAATCTCGGCCGCCAGGGAGGCGATGATCGGCGCCGCACCGGTGCCGGTGCCGCCGCCGAGTCCGGCGGTGAGAAAGACCATGTCCGCCCCCTGAAGCAGCTCGAGCATGCGCTCGGTGTCCTCGAGAGCCGACTTGCGGCCGACCTCCGGGTCGCCGCCGGCTCCCAGCCCGCGGGTCAGGGCCTGGCCAAGCTGTTGCTTGGTGCCGGCGCGGCACTTGCGCAGCGCCTGCAGGTCGGTGTTGGCGGCCACGAACTCGATGCCCCGCATGCGGGCGTCGATCATCCGGTTGACCGCGTTGCCGCCGCCGCCGCCGATGCCGATCACCTTGATCTTCGCCGGCAGCATGTCGGCCGTGTCGTCGAGCGTGATCGGGAGTTTGCTCTCCGCTTCGTGGTCTTCGAAAAGAATCATTCTTGATTCCCCCAGGTTGCCGCCATTACAGCAGATCCGACAGCCGCTCGCGCAGATTGCCCATCATTCCACGCATGCTGAAGCCATGGCGAACGTTTGATTTCTTGCGTAGCGACTGGGCCGACTGCCCATACAGCAGGAGGCCGGACGCGGCACTCCAGGTCGGGCATCGGATGACGTCCACCAGACCGCCCAGTCCCTGCGGCAGTCCGTAGCGGACGCCGGTGTTGAACACCTGCTCGGTGAGCTCGAGCAGCCCGTCGAGCTGGGCGCCGCCGCCGGTCAGCACGACGCCACCGCGCAGCGACTCTTCGTAACCGTTGATCTCCAGCTCGCGGCGCACCAGCTCGAGCAGCTCGTGGGCGCGCGGCTGGAGGATGTCGCACAGCTGACGCTTGGGAATCACCCGCGCCGGGCCGCCAGCCACCGTCGGCACCGAGATGCCCTCGTCCTCGCCGAGCATGCCGGCCAGGCAGCAGCCATAGCGCAGCTTGATCCGTTCCGCCTCGGCGAAGGGCGTCCGCAGCACCATGCCGACGTCGCTGGTGAAATGGCCGGCGCCGATCGGCAGCACGCCGCTGTGCATGACCTCGCCGTCGCTGTAGAAGGCGAACTCGCTGGTGCCGCCACCGATGTCGAGCAGCAGCGATCCGAGCTCGCGCTCGTCATGGGTCAGGACCGCCTCGGCGGTGGCCAGCGGCTCGAACACCGCCTCCAGCACCTCCACGCCGGCCCGATTGACGCAGGTCAGCAGGGTCCGCCGCCGCGTGGTGTTGGCGGTCACCAGATGCACCGCCACTTCCAGCCGGTGACCCAGCATGCCCAGTGGCTCGACGATGCCGCCCTGCTCGTCGACGACGAACTCCTGCGGGATGGCGTGCAGGATCTCGCGATCCGACGGCAGCGCCGCCGCCTGGGCCGCCTCGAGCACGCGATCGATGTCCTGACGGGTGATCTCGTGCGTATTGCGCGCCACCGAGACCATGCCCCGCGAGTTGACGCTTCGCACATCGGTGCCGGCGACGCCGACGTAGGCGCGCGAGATCTCGGTGCCGGCCATTACCTCGGCCTCTTCGGTCGCCCGTCGCAGGGCGTCGACGGCGGCGTCGATGTTGACGATATTGCCCTTGCGAGTGCCGCGGTTCGACGCCCGACCCTTGCCGACGATCTCGAGCTCGCCGTTGTCTTGCGGTTTGGCGATCAGCACCGCCACCTTCGAGGAGCCGATGTCGATCGCAACCAGGTTTGGGTCCGGTTTGGCCATTTTCTTCTACCCTTCCTCTAGACGCGGCGCCGACGTGGGCACCGCCACGATTCTGCCGCTGAATCTCAGATCAAGTGCCGCCGCCGGCATCAGGCGATGCCGTACCTCGGGCAGGTAACGGCGCAGACGGCGGAGGCCCGCCTCGACGCCGCCGACGCCCAAGACCAGGGCAAACGGCAACGCGGCGGTGTGAAACCGCAGATCGTCCTCTCCCAGCACCTCGACTTCGGACAGCTGCCGGCCCCACTCGGGCTCCAGGCGGACGAAGTCCGCCGCTGCGTCCAACGCCGGACCGAGTCGCGACTCGCCACCGGAGGAGAGGCGGACCAGCATCAGATCAGCCGGCCCGGCGCCCGGGTCGTAGCGGTCGATCAGACGGCCGGCCCGGTCGATGTAGTGCATTCCATCGGCGCGACGCAGCAGCGCCGCCGGGCGGCGTTCGACCACCCTCACGGCCAGCGTATCGGGCAGCCGCTTGCGCATCGCCAGGCCCGCGATCCACGGGTGGCCGGCCAACTCGCCTTCGAGGTCGGCGAGCGACAGCCGCAGGAGGTGGCGCCCGCGCAGCGGCGCGATCTGCTCACCGATCCACTCCCGCGGCACCCGCTCGGTGCCGGACAGCTCGAGGGTCCGCAGATGGAAACGCGGCGAAGTCAGTACCCAGACGGCCGCCCCGACCGGAACCGCAACGACCACCGTGGCGAAGGCGAACTGCCGCAGCAGCCTCAGCGGCAGGCTGCGTCGCCGGCGCGGCGCGGTGAAGCGGCGGCGGCGCAGGCCGCTCGGCACTTCGCTCTTCTCCACCGCCGACGTCACTCCGCCTCCTGACGGACCAGCCGCTCGGCCAGCCGGTAGATGTCGCCCGCGCCCATGGTCAACACCACGTCGCCGGGGCGCACCCGCTCGGCAAGCCGCTGCGGAACCTGCCGCCAATCGCTGCACAGCGCCACGCTGCGGTGGCCGCTACGGGTCGCCGCCTCGACGATCATCTCGGCGTCCACGCCCGGCAACGGCGCCTCGCGCGAGGCGTAGATGCCGGTCACCACCGCCTCGTCGGCACCCAGCAGGGCGCGGCCGAACTCCTCGGCGAGGTCGCGGGTGCGGCTGTAGAGGTGGGGCTGGAAGATCGCCAGCAGCCTGGCCTTGGGAAAGACCTGACGGGCGGCGCGCAGCGTGGCCGCCACCTCGGTCGGGTGGTGGGCGTAGTCGTCGACCACCGCCGCACCGCGCCAGTCGCCGAGCCGCTCGAACCGCCGGTGGACACCGGAGAAGTCGCTCAGCGCCGCGGCGATGGTGGGCAGATCGAGGCCCACGGCCCGCCCCACCGCCACCGCCGCCAGGGCGTTCAACACGTTGTGCTCACCCGGCATCGGCAGCCGCAGCTCGCCCAGCGGCTCGCCACCCTCGCCCTCGATGGCGAAGCGAGTGCCGCCATCTTCCGTCCGCAGGTCGACCGCGGTGAGATCGGCCTGTGGCGACAGGCCGTAGGTCACCAGTCGATGCTCGGCCAGATCGGGCAGCACGCTCTGGATGTTCTCGTCGTCGAGGCAGAGCACGATCTGGCCGAAGAACGGCACCTTGCCGGCGAAGTCGACAAAGGCGGCGCGAATCTCGTCGAGGTCCAGGTAGGTGTCGAGATGGTCGCTGTCGATGGAGGTGACCACGGCGATTATCGGCTGCAGGCGAAGGAAGCTCCGATCGTACTCGTCGGCCTCGGCCACCAGGTAGTCGCTGCGTCCGAGCCGGGCGCCGGTGCCCGAGACCCGCAGCCGCCCGCCGACCAGGACCGTCGGATCCAGCCCCGCCTCGGTCAGCACCGCGCCGATGAGCGACGTCGTGGTGGTCTTGCCATGCGTGCCGGCGATGGCGATGCCGTACTTCAGCCGCATCAACTCGCCGAGCATCTCCGCCCGCCGCACCACCGTGATGTTGCGCTCGCGGGCCGCCACCAGCTCGGGGTTGTCGTCGGCCACCGCCGACGACTTGACCACCAGGTCGACGTCCTCGAGATGGTCGGCCGAATGCCCCTCGAAGACCTCGACCCCGAGGCGCTCGAGCCGCTCGGTGACCGGGCCCAGAGCCAGGTCGCAGCCGGTCACCTCGAGGTCGTAGTCGGTGAGCACCTCGGCGATACCGCTCATGCCGGCGCCGCCGATACCGACGAAGTGGATCCGCCGCAGGTTGGCGAAACGGCGAAACATCAGGCCACGACCTCCTCGACGAGATCGGCCACCGCGGCGGCAGCCGCCGGCCGCGCCAGGTCGCGCAACGCCCGCCCCATGGCCCGCAGCCTCTCTCCGTCCGCCAGCAGCTCGGCCAGGGCGGCGGCGCAGCCGTCCGGGTCGCTCTCCTCCGACCGCAGGACCCGGGCGCCGCCGGCCGCTTCCAGCCGCGCCGCGTTGTCCGCCTGATGGCCGCCGGCAAAGCCGTACGGGATAAGCAGCGCCGGCCGGCCGGAGGCGCTGATCTCGGCCAGGGTGATGGCCCCGGCCCGCGAGATGACCAGGTCGACGTCGGCCAGCGCGGCGGCGACATCCTCGACAAAGGGCACCAGCTCGACCTCGAGACCGTCGCCGCTCAGGGCCGCCCACGCCTGGCGCGCCGGCTCCAGGTGGGCAGTGCCGGTCTGGTGGCGGACCGTCAGCTCCATGCCGCCGGCCGCCAACGCGGCGATCGCCGGCGGCACGATCCGGTTGAGCTCGAGGGCTCCCTGGCTGCCGCCCAGGACCAGAACGCGGCGGCGGGCCGCCGGAGCGATCTCCGCCATGCCGACGAAGCCTCGGCGGATCGGCACCCCGGTCACCCGCGCCGGGCAGACCAGCCGTGCGGCGGTCTCCTGCCAGGCCACCGCGGCCGTGACGGCGAGGCGCGACAGCAGGCGGTTGGCGGCGCCGGGCACTGCGTTGGGCTCGAGCAGTACCGTCGGCAGACCGGCCAGCCGGCCGCCGATGACGGCCGGAGCCGCGACATAGCCGCCCGTACCGAGCACCGCGCGGCCGTGCTCGCGCCGCAACAGCCGCCGGGCGGCGAGCGCCGAGCGACCCAGCACGGCGACGGCGGCCAGCCGCGCACCGATGCCATGACCGACCAACGGCCGCGCCGCCAGAGCGCGGTAGGGCATGCCGCGCGCCGTCACGATCTGGCGTTCCATGCCCTCGGGACGACCGATCCAGGTCACTCGCCACCCCCTCGCCGCCATCTCCTCCGCCACGGCCAGACCGGGGAAGACGTGGCCGCCGCTGCCACCGCCAGAGATGAACAGATGAGGCTTCTCACTCGACACCCGATCATCCGTGTTGGGACGCGTTGAGGATCAGGCCGGCGGCAATCAGACAGACCACCAGCGACGAGCCGCCGTAGGAGATGAACGGCAGCGGGATTCCCTTGGTCGGCAGGAGCTTGAGTACGACCCCGACGTGCAGCGAGGCCTGCAGCGCCAGCATGCCGGTCAGACCCCAGGCCAGGAACCGCCCGAAGGTCTCGTTCGCCCGCGCCCCGGCCACCGCGCCGCGCCAGATCAGCAGGGCGAAGACGCCGAGGACCGCCACCGCGCCGAGGAAACCGAGCTCCTCGGCGATGACCGCGTAGAGGAAATCGGAGTGCGGATGGGGCAAGAAGTGGAGCTTCTGCACCCCCTGCGCCAGCCCGACACCGGCCAGCCCGCCGGAGCCGACGGCGATCAGCGACTGGTTGGCCTGCCAGTTCATGCCCATGGGCTCCAGCCCCGGGTCGAGAAAGGCCATCAGGCGCTCGCGCTGGTAGTCGACGGTCAGGATCACCGCCGCCAGCAGCGGCACCAGGGCCATCGCACCGCTGGCGAAGAACCGCTTGCGCACGCCCGACAGGAACAGCATCAGCAGCGCAACGGCACAGATCAACGCCGCCGTGCCGAGGTCGGGCTGCAGCAGGATCAGACCGACGACCGCCGCCAGCACCATGCCGCAAGGAAGCAGCAGGGCGTTGTCCCCCTGGCGCTCGGCCTGCCGATGGATCTGGTAGGCGACGAAGATCACCACCGCCAGCTTGGCCAGCTCGGAAGGCTGCACGGAAACGCCGCCGATGAAGAGCCAGCGGTTGACGTCGTTCCACTCGGGCCCGAGCAGCGTCGCCAGCAGCAGAGCGAACATGGCGAGCATCCCGCCATAGACGACCACCGGTTGCCGCAGCCGCCGCAGGTCGACGTGCATCGCCACCCACATCGCCGCCAGACCAAGCGCCGCGGCGAGGCTCTGCTTGACCAGGAAGCGGTTGACGCCGGCGTCGCGGTCCTGCACCGCGCTGGCCGAATAGACCATGATCAGGCCGAACGCCGTCAACACGATGACGGTCGAGAACAGCAGCTTGTCGAAGGCCAGCTTCTTAGCCATCGCCGCCCCCGCGCCGCGCCAGGGCGCGACGCCGAAACTCGTCGCCGCGCCGTTCGAAGTTGTCGTACTGATCGAAGCTGGCGCAGGCCGGCGACAGGACCACGGCCTCGCCCGGCCGCGCCGCCGCGCCGGCCGCCGCCATCGCGCTCGCCAGATCGCCGCTCATCTCGTGCGGCGTGGCCCCGCCCAGGGCGTCGCGAAACAGCTCCGCCGCCTCGCCGATCAGATAGAGCCGCGCCGCCTTGCGCCGCACCGGCCCACCGATCTGCCGCGGGTCGGCACCCTTGTGGCGGCCGCCCAGGATCAGGTGGACCGAGCCGTCGGCAAAGCCCTCGAGCGACCTCGCCGCAGAGCTCAGGTTGGTCGCCTTGGAGTCGTTGTACCAGTCGACGCCGTCGATCGTCGCCACCTTCTCCAGACGGTGCGGCAGGCCCCGGAAGGAGGCCAGACCGGCGCGCAGCCGCTCGGCCGGGGCGCCGGCGGCGCGGGCCAGCAGGGCCGCCGCCATGGCGTTCTCCAGGTTGTGCTCGCCGGCCAACGGCAGATCACGGCGCCCGAACAGCTCGGCCGGAGGCCGCCCCGGCTCGACCTCGACGACCCGGTCCCCATCCAGATAGCAGCCATCGGCCACCGGGCCCAGACGCGAGAACCAGCGCCTGCGGGCAGCCAGCGCGACGCCCGCTACCAGCGGATCGTCGGCGTTGAGTATCGCCACTTCCCGGCCGGTCTGGCGGGCGAACAGGGCGCGCTTGGCGGCGGCGTACAGGCCGACATCGGAGTGGCGGTCGAGATGATCGGCGCTGATGTTGAGCAGCGCCGCGGCGCATGGCCGGAAGCGGCTCACCGTCTCGAGCTGGAAGCTCGACAGCTCGGTGACAAACAGGCGGCCGGCCTTGCCGGCCACGCAATCGGCCAGCGGCCGGCCGATGTTGCCGCAGACCTCGACCGCGTAGCCGCAGGCCTCCAGCAGCGCACCGGTCAACGCCGTGGTCGTGCTCTTGCCGTTGGATCCGGTGATGCCCAGGACCGGCCCGTCGAGGCAGCGGAAGGCCAGCTCCACCTCGGCCATCACCGGCACCAGGCGGCGGCGGGCGGCAACGACCAGGGGCCGGTCGAGCGGCACGCCGGGGCTCAGCACCAGCAGATCGACATCCGGCGGCAGCTCCCGCGGCTCGGCGCCCAGGGCCAGCTCGACCCCCGGATCGGCGATCAGCTCGTCGAGGTCCAGATCGGCCGGGGAACGGCGGTCGGCCGCCAGGACGTCGACCCCGCGGGCCCGTAGCAGACGGGTGGCGGCGCGACCCGAGAGTCCGAGCCCGTAGACCAGCGCCCGCTGCCAGGGCATCTGCGTATCCGCCTCGATCATCGCAGCTTGAGAGTCGACAGGCTGAGCAGGGCGAAGAGGATCGCGGCGATCCAGAAGCGCACGATGACCTTCGGCTCCGCCCAGCCCGACAGCTCGATATGATGGTGGATCGGCGCCATGCGCAGCACGCGGCGCCCGGTCAACTTGAACGAGACAACCTGGACGATCACCGACAGCACTTCGATGACGAAGAGGCCGCCGACGATCAGCAGCTCGATCTCGTGCTTGGCCATCACCGCCACCATGCCGATGGAGCCGCCGATGGCCAGCGAGCCGACGTCGCCCATGAACACTTCGGCGGGGTGGGAGTTGTACCAGAGGAAGCCGAGGCTGGCGCCCACCATGGCGCCACAGAAGATCGCCACCTCGCCGACCCCGCGTACGTACGGCACCTGCAGGTAACCGGCCACCACCGAGTTGCCGGCGACATAGGTGTAGACGGCGTAGGTGGCGGCGGCGATGAGCGTGGCGCCGATGGCCAGCCCGTCGAGACCATCGGTGAGATTGACCGCGTGTGAGGTGCTCACCAGCACCAGGGCGACGAACGGAAGATAGAGGATGCCCAGGCTGTAGACCGCATGCTTGAAGAACGGCAACGCCACCGTCGACTCGAACACATAGGGTGCCGGTAGGGACAGCACCGCCGCGGCGGCGGCAATGCCCACTACCACGGTCAGCAGCATCTTGGCGCGGGCGCTCAAGCCGAGGTTCTTGCCCCGCCTCAGCATGAGGTAGTCGTCGGTGAAGCCGATGGCGCCGAACGAGAGCATCACCCCGACCGCCAGCCAGACGTAGGGATTCGCCAGATCGGCCCAGAGCAGGGTCGGCACCACTACCGCGAACACGATGAGCAGCCCGCCCATGGTCGGCGTGCCGGCCTTGTCGTGGTGCGCCTCGGGACCGACCTCGCGGATGCTCTGACCGACGGACCGCCGCTTCAGCTGTCGGATGAACCAGGGCATCAGCAGCAGACAGAGAAGAAAAGCGGTGAGCACGGCGATGGCGGTGCGAAACGTCAGATAGCGGAAGACGTTGAAGACCGCGAACCGCTCGCTCAGCGGGTAGAGCAGGTGGAACAGCATCAGCCCGCCCCCTCGCTGTCGAGCACGCCGGCCACCAGCGTGTCCAGGGCAACGCCACGGGAGCCCTTGACCAGCAGCAGGTCGCCGTCGCGCAGCTGTTCCGCGACCGCATCGACCGCGGCGGCGGCGTCGGCGAACCAGAACGCCTCGGCGCCCTCCTGGCGCGCCCCGCGGACAATCTCGCGGGCCAGGTCGCCAACCCCGACAATCGGCGAAAAACCGACCTGCGCCGCCTCGCGCCCGGCCTGGAAGTGCATCTCCGGCGCTTGGTCTCCCAACTCGAGCATCTGGCCGAGGACAGCCCAGTGACGATCGGCGGCGATCCGCCGGCCGCTCTCCAAAGCGCGGCTGAGGGCCGCCGGGCTGGAGTTGTAGGAATCGTCGATGAGCCGTGCGCCACCGGGCAGAAGGTGCAGTACGCCGCGCATCGCCGCTGGCCGCGCGGTGGCCGCCACCGCCACGATCCGGTCGAGATCGACCCCGAGTCGATGGGCGCAGGCTGCGGCGGCGAGGAAGTTCTCGACGTTGTAGAGGCCGTGCAGCGCCAGACGGACCGCCACCTCTTCGTCGCCGACCCGCAACCGGAAGCTGGTGCTGGCACCGTCGGGCTCGACGCGTGGTGCGATCGCCCGGTAGTCGGCCTCGGTTTCGACCGCGAACCAGACCACCGGCCCATCGTGGCTCTCGGCGATGTCGACCACCCGCGGATCGTCACCGTTGGCCACCACCAGACCGCCCTCGACCAGGCCCTCGAGCAACTCGGCCTTGGCGGCGGCGATCGCCTCGATCGACGAGAAGTTCATCAGGTGGGCCGGCCGCACGTTGGTGAACACCGCCACGTCCGGACGACCCAGCCGGCTGACGCCGCCCAGCTCGCCCGGCGTCGACATGCCCATCTCGGCCACCATCCACTCGGTCTCCTCGGGGATGCCGAGCAGCGCCAGCGGGAATCCGTAGAGGTTGTTCAGATTGCCCGGCGTCGCCGCCACCCGGTAGCGGCCGGCCAGCATCGCCGCCAGCAGCTCCTTGGTGGTCGTCTTGCCGATCGAACCGGTGATGCCCACCAGTCGCCGCGGCAGCCGCGCGCGCACCGCACGGGTCAACCGATGCAGGGCGGCGAGCGAATCGTCCACCTGGATCAACGTCGCTCCGGCCGGCGCCGCCACCGGGCGCGTCACCACCGCCGCCGCGGCGCCGGCCGCCAGCGCATCGGTGACAAAGCGGTGACCGTCGACGCGCTCGCCGGGCAGGGCGAAGAACAGCTCGCCGCCCGCCAGGCGCCGCGAGTCGAGCGCCGCGCCGCGCCAGACGGTCGCCGGATCGCCGGAGATCAAGCGACCCTCCATGACCCTCGCCGCCTCATCTGCCCTGCCCTGTGCCAAACCTCTCCTCCAGCGCCTGGCGCGCCACATCGTGGTCGGAGAACGGCAGCCGGCGGTCACCGATGATCTGGACCGACTCATGTCCCTTGCCGGCCAGCAGCACCACCGAGCGCTCGTCGGCCACCGCCACAGCCCGGCGGATCGCCTCGCGGCGGTCGGGCACGATGCGGTAGTCCCGGTTCCCCGAGGCGATCAGCCCACGTTCCACCTCGGAGATGATCTCCAGCGGATCCTCGCTGCGCGGATTGTCGGTCGTCAGGATGGGCAGCTCGGCCGCGCCGGCGGCCTCTCCCATCGGGGCGCGCTTGCCGCGATCGCGATCGCCGCCGCAGCCGAACACGACGATGCGGCGCTCGGCGCCCATCGCGCCCAGCGCTTCGATCACGGTGGCGAGGCCGCCGGGAGTGTGCGCGAAGTCGACCAGCACGGCAAACGGCGGGCCGGTGGTCACCGGCTCCAGCCGGCCCGGCAGCGGCGCCGTCGCCTCCACCGCCTCGGCCACTGCGTCGAGGGGCAGATCGAGCGCCACCGCGCCCGCCACCGCCGCCAGCAGGTTGTCGAGATTGAAGCCACCGAGCAGCGGCGAGCGCAGAACCAACTCGCCCACCGGCGTAGTGACGCGGGCGCGGATGCCGGCCAGGCCGAACTCTGCGCCGACCGCGTCCACGGCGCCGCCCGGGCCGAAGGTCAGCACGCCGGGCAGATCGGCAGCCAGGCGCCTGCCGTATTCGTCGCCGATGTTGACCACCGTCCTGCCGCCCGTCTTGAGCAGTGAGAACAGCTGACGCTTGGCGGCGAAGTAGCGCTCCATATCAAGATGGAAGTCGAGATGATCGCGGCTCAGGTTGGTGAACAGCGCCAGGTCGAAGGCCGCGCCCGCCACCCGGCCGAGAACCAGGCCGTGCGAAGAGACCTCCATGGCCGCCGCCCGCGCCCCCTCGCCGTGCCACTCGCGCAGCAGGCGGTAGAGGTCGGAGGCCTCCGGGGTGGTGCGCTCACCGGGCTCGAAGCGGTCGCCGAAGCGGTAGCCCAGAGTGCCGAACAGGGCGGCTGGCTTGCCCGCCGCGGTCAGCATCGCGGCCAGCAGATGCACCACCGTGGTCTTGCCGTTCGTGCCGGTCACCCCAGCCATCACCAGCTCGCGGTCGGGGTGGCCGTAGACCTCGGCGGCCAGCGGGCCGAGCAGGGCGCGCGGGTCGTCGACCTCGACCCAGGGCACCGGAAAACCGTCCGGCGCAGCGCCCCGCGCGACAACCACCGCCGCGCCACGGCGCACCGCGTCAGCGGCAAAATCACGCCCGTCGTACAGCTCACCAGGCACGGCGACGAACACGTCGCCGGGCTCGACCCGGCGCGAGTCGTGGCGCACGCCGGCCACTTCGAGGCTCGCGGCGGCCGAGACGGGCAGATTCAGGCTCTCGATCAAGGTATCCAGTCTCACGTCATTCGGCACCGGCCGCGACGCCCAGCCAGAGCTCCACTACCTGGGGTAGCTCGCCGAGGGCGCTGCCCGGCGGCGGGCTCTGCCGGGCGACAAAGCCGCTGCCGTGCAGAGCCGGAGCGAGGCCGCTGCCGGCGGCCACGGTCAGGGCTCGGCGGGCGCTCAGACCGCGCAGGTCGGGCATCGTACCGGCGACAACGGCAGGCGGCGCCGGGCGGTTCTCCGCCAGCAGAAGCGGTGCGATCGGCTCCTCCGCGGCGGTGG
>CALZJC010000013.1 GCA_945787525.1 Thermoanaerobaculia bacterium
CCGAGACCGGCACCCTCGCCACGAGGGGCCCCTCCGGCAGCTCCCCCCGCTCCGCCAGCCAGCCGCGCAGCGCCCCGGCACAGACGGTCAGCACCACGTCGTTGACCGTCGCCCCCTCGACGTTCTTGATCGCCTTGATGCGATCCAGCTCGAAGAAGGCGGGCGCCCAGGAGCGCTCGGCGGCCACCGGCCGGTTGAGCGGCGTGCGGGGAGCGGCGAACGGAAGCGGCGGCGCCTGGCCGGACCCGAGGCGAGCCAGGGCCCCCTCTCCGAGGCCGATCAGCGAGCGCCCCACGGCTCCGGGCAGCGATCGCCCGACGCCGGCCAGGTCCTTGCCGGCCCGCAGCAACAGGTCGAGGGCCCCGGGCTCGGCCGCGCCGTCGTCCGGTGGGTCCGCCGGGCGTGGCAGCGCGCCGTCGAAGAGCGCCGCCAAGATCTCGGCGCCGGAAACGCCGTCGATCGCCGCGTGATGCACCCGGGCGATGATCCCGACCGCGCCTTCGGGAACCCCGGGGACCGAGCGCAGATTGTCGACGAACAGCAGCTGCCACAGGGGGCGGTCGCGGTCGAGTGGCCGGCTGAGCTCGAACGCCATGAGCTCCGATAGCTCGTGCCAGCCGCCCGGCTCGGGCAGCTGCGTCGCCTCGACGTGCGCCGCGAGATCCACCTCCTCCGCCGGCACCTCGACCCAGTAGGGCCGCGTCAGGTCGAAGGGCAGCGAGGCGAGGCGGCGGCGCAGCGCCGGGGCGCGGCCGAGACGGCGCCGCAGCACCTGGCGCAGGCCGGCCACGTCGAGCCGGCCGTCCGCCGTCCGCGGGTCGAGGATCGACAGCGAAGCGATCGCCATCGGCGTCGTCGCCGTTTCGAGCGACAGGAAGCCGGCGTCGAGGCCAGAGAGCTGGCGCACGTCAATCGGTCCCGTCGATTGCTGGCGCGGCGGGCGGTCGTCGCACGCCCCGCGGGTGGCTCACGCCGGGGCGAAACAGCGGCTGCCAGGAGCCCGCTGGCTGGGCCAGCCGGTCGGCAATGACGTAGAGCACCAGCGGGTTGAAGCCCAGGCCGAGGTGGCTGCCGGGAACCTGCACGCTCTCGGACTGCGGCCCCTCCACTTCCAGGGCCGAGCGCCAGTTGGTGACACCGTCGCTGCGGCTGAAGACCGAGGTCGTCGGCACCGGTGGGGTGCGGCGGACCTCGGCCAGTCTTTCAGGGTCGATCTGGTCGAGACGATCGCCGGTGATCGCCTCGTACAGGCGCCAGCTGTTGTTGGCCTTGGTGTCGCGGGCGAACGGGCTGCCCAGCGAGATGACGCTGCGTAACCACTCCGGGTGGCGGTTGGCCATGACCCGCGCATAGACCCCGCCGAGGCTCCAACCGACCACGCTGACCTTGCGCTCGTGCTGCTGATGGACCTCCCGCAGCCGCTCGGTCAAGGCCTCTTCGAGTCCGTCCCGGGGTCCGAGGTTGCGGCCCAGCTTCCAGCGGTGGGCCCAGTAGCCGCGATCGCGCAGGAAGCGGCGGAGCGGGCGGGTGGAGAAGTCGCTGGCCAGAAACCCGGGCAGTATGAGAACGGGATGGCCGTCGCCGCTCGGCAGCCGGCGCAGCCAGCGGCGCAGGGCGAAGGTCGTCAGCAGCTCGCCGGCGGCGCGGCCCTCGAGCAGCAGGAGCAGCTTCGACGGCGGCGCCAGTTCGCCGTCGCTGGCCACCTCGATGTTCTCCGGGGGTGACGCCACGGCGGAATGCTAGCCGATCACCTCGCTCCGCCGCGCTCGCTGGTCCTGGCCAGCTCATCATCACGACGGCGCGCTCCGATGACCGGTGGGCAGGACAGGCTAGTCGGTCCGGCCGCGGCTGCCGTCCTCCCAGTACTGCATCACCCGGAACGCCTTCATGTGCTCCGCCAGCCCGCCGTCGATGATCTTCTGGACGCCGGCCCGGTCGAGCCGCTGCCAGCCGATCTCGGCGTTGGCGTAGCCCCAGACGAGTGCCGCGGCGATGGCCGAGTTGAGCTTTAGCTGCTCCTGGTCCACCTTGTCGAAGGTGTCGGGGCGGGCGTGGTAGTTGGGCCCGTAGTTGGCCGACTCCTGATCGGCCATGATGCCCGCCACCCCCTCGAGGACGAAGTCGAAATGATCGGTGCCGTAGTAGGCGGCGTCGCTGTACTCGAACGGCCCCAGCCCGGCGACCGGCTCGAGGGACGCGTCGAGCACCTGGCGCATCTCGGCCAGCCGGCCGTTGGCGACGAAGCCTCGGACCCGGCCGCTGCCGGTATCGAAGGACGCCGCCATGACGTGGCCGTCGAGCTCGTCTTTGTGCGCCTGGTTGTAGGCCCAGGAGCCGAGCAGCCCCTGCTCCTCGCCGTTCCACAGGGCGAAGCGGATGGTGCGTTTAGGCTCGAGGCCGAGCCGCTTGATCTGGCGGGCGACGTCGATCACCAGGGCGACGTTGCAGCCGTTGTCGAGGGCGCCGGTGCCGATGTCCCAGGAGTCCAGGTGGGCGCCGATGACGACGAACTCGTCCGGCAGCTCGCTGCCGCGGATCTCGCCGATGACGTTGTGGCTGGTGTAGGCGCCGCCGGTCTCGAGCTCGAGATCGAGGGTCAGCGTCAGCTCGGCACCGGTGGCCATCAGGCGCAGGGCCCGCGTCGCGGCGTCGCGCGACATGACCACCATCGGGTGCTCGTTGTCGATCCCGTACGAGGCGTTGTGGCGGTAGAGCTGATTGCCCGGTCGCGAGCCCATGTAGACCAGTCCGGCGACGCCCGCGGCGAACGCCCGCTGCTCGATGCCGCTGGCCTCGATGTATTCGGTGAAGAGGCCCGGAATGTCCTCGAGGATCGGCATGCTGATCAGCGCGAACGCGCCGCCAGCCGTGTCGCCCAGGCGGGCGAGATCCTCTGCCGTGCCGGTGCCGGCGTCCACCAATGGCGCCGAGGCTCCGCCCTCCGGCGTGTCGGCCGAGAAGGGCATGGCGGCGACCCGCGGCGCGAAGCGCACGCCGGCGCCCTCGATGACCGCCGAAGCCGAGGTCTCGAGCCACAGCTCGGGCATCTCGAACGGCTCGGCCCGAGCCTCGACGCCCGCCTCGCCGAACTTCGCGACGCTCCAATCCACCGAGCGCTGGTTGGCTTCCGAGCCGGTGGCGCGACCGCCGATCCGATCGGTCAGCTCGCGGAGATCATCGATCAGCGGGGTCTCGCCCAGCATCGCCGCCACCAGCCGGGCGGCGTCGTCTGCGGGGCGTGCCGGTGAGGCGGAGACCAGGGCGAGAGCTGCGGCGGCGAGCGTGAGAGTCCGGCGATGGGTCATGAGAGCCTCCTTTGTCTCCCGCCGGGCAGGCGCGCCACCCCGGGAGCCTTGCTGGTCGGAACGCCGGTGAGTCTACAACCGCAGGGCCTCGGACTGTGTTCTAGTGTTGTGTCTCCGACTTGGCTTGCCGTGTGGGCGGCCGTCCAGACGGTAAGGCGAAGTCGGAGACACGACACTAGTAGCCGAATCGAGAGGAGGTTCTGGATGAGCACCAAGGTATTCAAGAAGATCACCGTCACCGGCTGCTCCGACGAGAGCTACAAGCAGGCCATCGAGGCGGCGGTCGCCAAAGCCGGCGAGAGCGTGCACGGCATGGCCTGGTTCGAGGTCAAGGAGATGCGCGGCGCCATCGAGGACGGCAAGCCTTGCGAGTGGCAGGCGACGGTGGACGTCGCCTTCAAGGTCGACTGACTGCGGTCGCCGTCAGCGCAGCTGCAGGTAGCCGAACAGCGCGAACAGCGCCACCGCTGCCACCAGGGCGGCGGTAGCCAACGGTCCGTTGCGATGCGCCCGCCCCACCCAGCTGCGGCGCCCGTTGAGAAACAGCAGCGCCAGGGCCAGCATCGGTATGAACAGTGCGCCGACCACGGCGTACACCTTCTGGATCCGCACGAAGCTCGAGAACAGCCCGCCGATCGACAGCAGCCCGAGCGCCACCAGATAGCCGCGGTAGGGCAGTCCTTCTGTGCGCACCCGCTCGCCGGCTCCCGTTCCGGGCCGGGTCAGTAGCCGCCACAGATCGGCGAACAGATAGGGGATCGACTGCCAGACGCCCAGCAGGCTGCTGGCCACCGCTCCCCAGGCCCCGGCCAGGAACAGCCAGCGGCCGCCGGCGCCGAGCGAGCCGCCCAGCCGGTCGCCGAGCTGCACCAGGAGCGTGGCGCCGCCACCCTCGACCCGGACCGTCGAGCCGATGATCACCATCGCGACGCCGAAGATCGCCGTCATGGCGTAACCGCTCGCCAGGTCGAGCCGGCAGAGAGCCAGCGCCTCGGGGCCCTGGCGCCCTTCCTCGCGGATCCAGTAGCCGTAGCAGAGCAGCGTCACCGTGCCGCCCACCCCGCCGAGCAGCGCCACGGTCCAGACCAGCCCGTCGCCGGCCAGATCGGGGATCGACGGCACCAGGAGGCCTCTCGCCAGCGCTCCGAAGTCCGGCCGCAGCACGATCGCGGTCACTACTACGGTGACGAACATCAGCCCGATGGCGGCGCTCATCAGACGCTCGAAGAGCCGGTAGCCGCCGGCCAGCACCAAGCCGATGCCGGCCAGGCTGTGAGCGACCCCGAAGAAGACCTTGCCGGTCTGGGCATCGGCGAAGATGGGCGCCAGCGCGTGTGCCGTGACTCCGCAGGCGCTGACCAGGGCGCGGCCGACGAAGACGGTCCAGATCAGCAGATAGACGAGGAATACGAGCGCCACCGGCCGGCCCAGCCGGCGCACGGTGCCGGCCAGCAGGGTCTCGCCGGTCGCCAGCTGCCAGCGCGTCAACCCTTCGGTGAGCGCCAGCTTGAGCAGCGCGCCGACCACCACCGCCCACAGCACCGCCGGTCCCAGCTTGCTGCCGGCGATCGAGGCCGTGGCCAGATCGCCGGCGCCGACGCCGGTGGCGGCCACCAGCAGACCGGGACCGATCGCCGCGAGCAGCGGGATCCTCGGTGGCCGCGCCGGTCCTTCCACGGACGGCAGTCTAGCTGGCGGGCGGAGCTACAGCGGCCAGTCCTGCAGCATGCGCTCGCTCTCTTCGGCGTGCGTGCTCTCGTCGCGGACCATGTCCTCGAGCTGTACAGCGAGCCCCTTGTCGCCGAAGGCGTCGGCTTCCTGGGCGCGCTTGGTGTAGTTGATCACCGCCTGGCGCTCGGCCGCCAGAACCGCCTCCAGCATCGCTCGGTTCGAGGCCGCCGGCGGCACCGCGCTCGGCACCGTCACCGGCTCGCCGCCCAGGGCGACGATCTTGTTGGCCAGGAACTGAGCGTGGCCCTGCTCGTCCACGACCTCCTCGAGAAAGAAGGCCGCGAGCTGGGGCCGGTAGGGGCCGGTGGCCTTGGCGGCGTAGGTGATGTACTGGATGATCGCCGAGAGCTCGCCGGCGAGGTCCTCGTTGAGATGATCGATCAGGGTCTGCTTGTCCATGTCCACCTCCAGGGCTTGAAATCGTCGGCTGAAAGCCGACTCTGACGCCGGGCGCGCGCTCCGAACATACCCAGATGGGTGGGTGAGACGGATGCGAAGGCGACAGAAAACGGCGTAAGGGGTTTCGCCACGACCCGGCGGAAGGTTGCGCTGCCCGCACCTCTCACCGGCTCGCTTGGCGAGAAGTGCAGGGTGGCCTGACTCTCTCACCGATCGTCGCAGCGATACGGCGTTTCGTAGACGCTTGCTGAGAAGGTCAGGCTATCCGTGCTGCTCCACTGCCGCGATCGCCTCGGGCGGCAACTCCCCGGTGAGCGTCTTCAGGAACGCGGCGAGATAGGCCACCTGGCCCTCCGAGAGGTCGGCCCCGACCTGCAGCTTGGCCATCACCCGGAGCGCCTCCTCCAGCGTCGCAACGCTGCCGTCGTGAAAGTAGGGATAGGTCTTCTCTACGTTGCGCAGCGACGGCACCTTGAAGACGCAGCGGTCGCCCTCCTCGCCGGTGACGCTGAGCCGGCCGGTGTCGACTTTCTCGCTGCCGGTGAGCTCCCAGTAGGGCTCGGCGATGCCGAACTTGCGGAAGATGTGGCCGCCGACGGTGGCGCCGTTGTGGCAGGCGCCGCAGCCCAGGCGCATGAAGATCTCCAGCCCCTGGCGCTCGTCCTCGGCCAGCTCCAGCTCGCCGCGCAGGACGTCGTCGAAGCGCGATGGCGTCAGCAGGGTGCGCTCGAAGGCGCCCAGGGCGTGGCGCACGTTGGCGAAGGTGAGCGGATCCTCCTGCTCGGGGAACGCCTCGGCGAACGCCTCCTGGTACGCGGATTCGCCGGCCAGCCGATCCACCAGGTACTCCTCGCCGGGAATGGCCATCTCGATCGGGTTGAGCACCGGCATGCCGGCCTGCTCCTCGACGTCCGCGGCGCGCCCGTCCCAGAACTGGGCGACGTGCAGCGCTGCGTTCAGCACCGTCGGCGAGTTGCGGTCGCCGTGGCGGCCGCGGTCACCGGGTGAGGTGGCCAGGTTGTCGACCCCGTAGCTCTCCAGGTCGTGGCACGAGTCGCAGCTCAGCTTGCCGCTCTTCGACAGTCGGGTGTCGAAATAGAGCCGCTTGCCCAGCTCCACCTTGGCCTGGGTCACCGGGTTGTCGGCGCTGGGCGCCTCCTGCGGCAACGGTTTGAAGATCAGTCTCGCTCGCGCCATCAGCTCGTCCTCGGGCGCCGTCTCGGCCGGCTCCTCGGCCGCGCAGCCGACTGCCAGAAGCAGCGCCAGGACGAGGGGGACGAGACGCAGTCCACCTGTCGAGTTCATGATGCACCTCCTGGTAGAGACTCTCGCGTCGGCCGGAGTCGCCGAAACACCCCGCTGGGTGGGTGGCTGCTCTGGCGGAACTCCACCGCCGCGCCGCCGTATCAGCCCGGTAGAGTGGACCCGACTGCAAAGGAGGAGGACCATGGTCCCCAAGATGAAGCGCCTTGTCGCCACCACCGCCGTCGCCTTGCTGGCGGCTGGCGCCCCGGCCGGCGCTGCCGATCCGGCAGCTCTCCGTCTGGACCTCCGCGACCCGGGGTGGGAGCTCGCCGGCGCCGACACGGTGGTCGAAGAGTTCGACGGCGAGGTCGCGCTGCGACTCAAGTCGGGCAGTGCCACCTGGCGCGATATCGAGTTTCTGGACGGCACCATCGAGTTCGACCTCCAGGTGACGCCGTACCGCTCTTTCTCGTACATCTACTTCCGTATGGAGACCGACCAGGAGCACGAGGAGTTCTACTTCCGCTCGCACAAGTCACTGCTGCCCGACGCGGTGCAATATGCGCCGGTCTACAAAGGGTCCAGTCAGTGGCAGCTCTACCACGACGCCCGGTCGACGGCCGCCGCGCCGTTGCCGGCCGGTGAGTGGATCCCGGTCAAAGTGGTCGTCGAGGGAGCTCGTGCGGCCGTGTTCGTCGGCTCGGTGGAGACGCCGCAGCTGGTCGTTCCCGAGCTGGCCCGCGAGCCGCGGCCGGGCCCCATCGCGTTGCGCTCGTTCATGACGTTCGGCACGCCCGCCGACACCTATGTGTCGAACTTCGCCAACGTCGTCGTTCGCCCCGGGGTGGTCCACTACGAGTTCCCGGAGGCGGAAGCCGCCGCGCCGCCGGCCGGGCTGATCACGAGCTGGCAGGTCTCGCCCGCCTTCTCGCCGCCGAACGATCTGCTGACGGTGCTGCCGGAGGAGGTTCTCACCGGCGATGGATGGCAGACCGTGACGGCGAATGCCGAGGGCCTCGTCGAGATCGAGCGCCCCGTCAGCCGCCCTGAGGGGGTGCGCCGCGCCGCGGTCCTGGCGGCGCTGCGCGTCACCGCCGCGGAGGCGACGACCCGCCGCCTGTACCTGGGCTTCAGCGACGAGGTGAGCGTCTTTCTCAACGGCCGCCTGCTGGTCGCCGATGACGAGAGCTTCATCTTCAATCTGCCCCGCCGCCAGGGGTTGCTGACAGGCGAGGAGCTCTCCGTCTTCCTGCCGCTCGAGGCGGGCGCCAACGAACTGGTCCTGGCGATCGCCGACAGGTTCGGCGGCTGGGGCGTCTCGGGCAGATTCGAGGACGCGGCCGGCTTGGAAGTGGAGCCGCGCCCCGCCGGGGCAGAGCCTGCCGACGATTCGACCGAGGCCGCAGGCGCCCGGGGCGAGATCGCCAGGCTGGCCTGGCTCGCCGGCTGCTGGCATGGCGAGGCGGGCGAGGAGTGCTGGCTGGCGCCGCGCGGCGGCATGATGCTCGGGGTGAACCGGGGCCCCGACCGGCAGGACCGGTCGCCGTTCTTCGAGCTCCTGCGGGTCGTCGAGGAGGCAGGGGGGTTGATCCTGCTGGCGCAGCCCGCCGGGCGTTCACCGGCGACGCCGTTCCGGGCGGTCGAGATCGGCGACTCGCGGGTCGTTTTCGCCAATCCCGAGCACGACTTCCCGCAGCGCATCACCTACTGGCGCGAGGGCGCCGCCCTGAAGGTGCGCGTCGAGGCGCAGCGGGACGGCGAGTGGCAGGGGTTCGAGCAGGCCTGGTCGCCGGCCCCCTGGCCCGGCGACGATCAGGCGGTGCGACCCGGGGTGTTGGAGGACACGCATGAGGCGGCCGTACCGGAGTCCGCGCCCGATGCCGGCACGGCGCTCGCCGCGGCTCTCGAACGGGCATCGATGGAAGGGTGGCGAGAGCTCGACCTGGTGGTCGAGTGCCAGCGCGACGGACGTCTCGAGACGCTGCAGATCTGGGGCAGCGGAGTCGGTGTCTGGCAGGGCAGCCGCCAGTTCCGGCTGCCGCGGGAGGAGATCGGCGCGATCCTCGACGAGCTGCTGCGCGACGGCTTCGCCGCCATGAGCCCGGTCTATGGGGGGCCGCCTGACTCGATACAGCTCTCGGCCGAGGGGTCTCAGGGTACCCGCATCGTCTGCCGGATGGTCCTCGAGCTCGACGGACACGTGAAGCAGGTGGCGCAGCGCATGAGGGGCGAGCAGTCGGCCGAGCTCAAGCGGCTGGCCGGAGGCATCCTCGATCGCTGCCGCGACCGGGGGCTTGGCGGCGTCGCCGCGGAGTCGCTCGCCGATGGCCTCGCCAAGCTGACCACGGGCACGCTGGCACCCGAAACGCTGCGCATCATCGTCCAGCGCAAGCCAGAGGGCACGGCGGCCAGCGCAGATGACCGTGGCTGGCTGCTGCGTATCCACGGTTACGAGGCCACCGCCCGGGCCACCGCCCGGTCCGCGGGCTATGGCGAACCGATGGTCGTCCGGCTGGGCGAAAAGGAGCTGCAATCGATCGTGACGCGGCTCGCCGCCAACGGTGTGCACGACCTGCCGATCAACCTGTGGGCCGAGCAGTACACCGACCTCCTGATCGAGATCCTCGGTCACCGCAAGAGCATCCAGGCGCGGCGCTTCGCCGGCCTGGAGCCCGATACCCACGGCGCGGCGCAAGAGCGGTTCGACGCAGTCCTCGGAGCGCTGCGAGAGCTGTCCGCCAGGATGCTGGCGCCCGCCAGGGGCCGCGCCGGCTGAGCTCCGGACCGGACTGGCAGTCGAGGACAAGAGAAGGAGGCTGGCGCTGTGTGGCGCCAGCCTCCGAATCCCGCCGCTGCGGGGGATTGTCTAATCCGAATCGGAATCCGAATCGTCGTCGGCGTCGCAGACGTTGAAGCTGCAGATGCGGGTCTTGAAGTCGAAGCGGCTCGTGTCCTCGTAGTACTCGTTGGTGTACCAGAAGGTACAGCCGTCCTTGGGGTCGACGCTCATCGACGAGTAGTCGCCCCAGCGGTTGAAGGAGGCGACCTGCGAACCCGAGCCCTCGAAGCAGCTCACTTCGCCGCCGGTCATCACCCCCAACGGATCGCCGTTTCGGCGTGTCGTGTAACGGACGGCCGGGAAGTCCGCCAGGCCGGAAGCGGTGTAGCCCAGGGCGATGTTGCCCTTCTTGTCCTGGGCGATCGACGGCATGAAGCGGTGCACTACGCCCGCACCGCCGACCGGCGCGTAGGTTCCCGCCTGATGCAGGGCCCAGCCCGAGCCGTAGTTGCGAACCTCCGCCCAGCGCACACCCGACTCGAGGACGCCGTTGGTGGCGTCGCCGTCGGCGTCCACCGTGGCGCTCAGCACGACGGCGGCGACACTGGCGTCGGAGTCGGAGTCGGAGTCGGAATCCGAGTCACCGTCGTCCAGGTCGTCGGCCTCGAAGACTCGATACTGAGCCCGGAACATCGTGCGGAAGTCGATATTGTCCAGGCCATTGCCGCTCGCCACATCGCCCGGGACGGGCTGGTCGACGCAGTTGCGCCCGCCGCCGCCGGCGACGTTACAGGCGAACGACTCGTACTCGGGGAAGGGGATCAGACCCAGGTCGACAAAGGTGGAGTTGGCCGGGTTCGCGAAATCGGCCGAAAAGCTCCAGTGCCAGATGCCGTCGGGGCCGGTCGAGCCGCTGAAGGTGAACTGCTCGCTGTCGAACAGCTGCCAGTAGGTGTTGGGCTCCTTCTTGCCCGGCTTCTTGTTGCCCTCCCAGTGCGACGGCTGGATGCCGATGAAGATCTCGTCGGTGGCGCCGATCGGCCCGAGGATGAACTTGATCGCCGTGGCCGGCTGACCCGCCAGCATCTGCTTCTTGTCGAAAGCAATGGCGCTGACGTTTCTGAAGAAGAACGAGCACGTCGTCGGGCTGGTCAGGATGCACTGGAAGTCGTTGGCCGTGTAGTGCCAGCTGTCGTGCCAGACGCTCAGCTTGGGATAGTCGTTGAAGGCGAAGAAGCCGCCGAACATCGGCACCGCGGTGATGAAGTCGTACAGGTAGTACTGGCCCAGCGGGTCGCTGGTCGCCGACACCGCGAAGCACTGATGGCCGTTGATGCCCAGACCGGCGAAGATCGGTAGCGCGAACTGGGAGAAGATCCAACGCTTGGCCTGGTGGTCGTAGAGCACCACCGGGTCGCCGTCGTTGGTGAGCTCGCAGACGTTGCCGGTGCCGGTGAAGAAGATGTTGTTGGGCAACGGGCCGAGCACCGAGCTGCCGTCCTTCTTCTTGAAGATCTCGAACACCAGGTTGTTCATCTGGGCGTAGTACTTCTTGCCCACGTCGCCCTCGGTGTCGGGCGGCACGATGCGGAAGCCCAGCAGCGCGGCGTTGTCGTCGTCGTCGGTGCCCTCGAAGCTGAGCATCGGCGCCGGCGTGCCGAACAGGCCGTCGAGGCTCTGCCGCGCAGGGTCGGTCAGTGGAGCGAGCGGCACCAGGGCCCGCCGGTCGATGTTGGGCATGTCGAAATCCATGTTCGGCACGTCGCGATCCTTGCCCTGGGCGATGCCTGTGGGCGCAGCCGCCAGCTCCGCGGCCAGCTCGTCGAGCGGCGCCGAGACACCCAGATACTCCCCCTCAATGACCGTCGGGCCGATGATCTGCGCCGTCGCCAGCTGCGATACGAGCAGCGCGAGCCCAAGGGCGAGGACAAAACGCCTTCTACTTTCCATGGCCTCTCCTTTTCTTGCGAGTGAGGCAATCGCGGCGTGGTGCCCGAGGCACCTCCGCGGGGGTCGCGGGCGGCGATCGCCGAGCTTCCCTCGCTTTGATTCCGTGAGTGTCCCGTATACCACCATCTGTGGCCCGGTTCAAACTCATCGAAGATTCTCTATGCGTCCCGCGATCTCGCCATGCACCAGCAGCAGAGTCGGATGGAGATGAGAGAGCCAAGCTGGCTCAGGTCGTCGCCACGTCGACACGGCTTTTGCGGATGAGCGTTACGTGATGCCGGTCAGCCGCTCGTCCTGCGGCCCGTCGACGCTCTGCACGGCGATGCCGTGGTCGGTCAGGTAGGCGACGCCGTTGGCGCCGGCGTAGCCGCCACCGACGACGATCACCTTGGTGATGCCGGCATGGTGAATGAGCTTGGCGCACAGGGTGCAGGGCTCACCGGTGACCAGCATCCAGGCGCCCTTGGTGGGCACGCCGGCGGCGGCGCAGTTGCAGACCACGTTCATCTCGGCGTGGTGGCAGCCGATCTCCATCCGCTGGCCCGACGGTATCTCCATCTCGTCGCGCAGGCAGACGCCGTCGCCGCACAGCGTGCCGCCGCCCCTGGGGCCGCCGTTGTAGCCGTCCATCAGCACGACATTCCTTTCCGGGTCGAGCAGCAGGGCGCCGAACTTGCGTCTCGGGCAGCCCGACGCCCTGGCCAGCAGCAGGCACTGCTCGATGCGGATGCGGATGTGCTTTTCTTTCATGCGCCGCCGGTTTCGCCCAGCGCCGCCAGCGCCGCCTCCATGTCGTCGAAGCTCTCGAGCACTCCGAGCACCTGGGTGATCTGCAGCACGGCAGCCAGCCCGTCAGAGAGGGCCACCAGGATGAAACGGCCGCCGCGCTTCCTGACGCTGGCGTGCGCCGCCACCAGCTCGCCGATGCCCGACGAGTCCAGCTTGGTGACCCGTTCCATGTTCATGATGATGTTGAGCGCCCCGGCCTCGAGGGTCTCGTGGATGGCGTCGCGCATCTTGGCGTCGGGGCCGATGGTGACGCGGCCAGCGACGTCGATGACTACGGTCTCTTGCATGGGGTCCTCGGAGCTTAGCCTGTTTTCTGATCGGTGCTCAGCCCGACTCGGGGCTGCCGGTTGGCAGTAGATGGTACGTACAGGCAAGGCGCCGGTTGCAGCGGTGCTTTAGACTGAGCCTGGTCTCGTGATGGAAGAGCAGGAGAAGCAGCGCAATATCGTCGAGCGGCTGCTGGGCATCTTCACCGAGGTACGCGCCGGCGAGGGCGGCATCACCCTCGCCATGGCGTTGCTGGTCTTTCTACTGCTGACCGCCTACTACCTGATCAAGCCGGTGCGCGAGGCGCTGATCCTGCAGCAGGGCGGCGCCGAGGTGAAGAGCTACCTGGTGGCGGTGATGGCGGTGCTGCTCTTCTTCGTCGTCCAGGGCTACGCCAAGCTGGTGTCGCGCTACGAGCGCACCCGGCTGATCACCGTCGTGACGACGATCTTCATCGCCTGTCTGGCCGGCTTCTGGGTCCTTAGCCGGCTGGCTGTGCCCTATCTGGGCTACGCCTTCTTTGTCTGGGTGGGCATCTTCAGCGTCATGGTGGTAGCCCAGTTCTGGTCCTACGCCAACGATGTCTACAGCAACGAGGCCGGCAAGCGGCTCTTCCCGCTGGTCGGTTTCGGCGGCATGCTGGGTGCCTTCGTCGGCGCGGACCTGGCCGATCGGCTGCTGGACTACATCGGCGTCTACGAGATGCTGCTTCTGGCGGCGGTGCTGCTGGGGGCATGCATCGTCATCACCAATATGATCTCGCTCAAGGTCTGGGGCCGGCGGCAGATCCGCGTCTCCCAGAGCGGCCTCGAAGAGTGGCTGAAAGAGCGCAAGGCGAGAAAAGAGCGCGAGAAGCTGGCCTTCGGCGTGCTCAAGGAGCACCGCTATCTCTGGTACATCGCCCTCATCATCCTGACGCTCAACCTGGTCAACACCACCGGCGAATACATTCTCGGGCGGCTGGTCGAGGAGCACGGTGAGCAACAGGTGGAGCTGGCGGTCTCCGAGGCGCTGGCGGCGGGCGCCGCCCTGCGTTTCGGCGATCGTGAGCTGGGGGATCCCAGCTCAAGCGAGGCGCGGGAGGCCTTCGTGCGTTCGACGATCGGCCACTTCTACGCTACCTTCTTCCGTTGGGTAAATCTGATCGGCATGGCGCTGCAGCTGTTCGTCGTCAGCCGGCTGGTCAAGCTGGGCGGCATCCGGGCGGGCCTGCTGTGGCTGCCGGTCATCGCCCTGGGCACCTATGGGCTGGTCCTGCTGCTGCCGGTGCTGCAGTACGTGCGCATCGGCAAGACGCTCGAGAACTCCTCCGACTACTCGGTCAACAAGACCACCGTGCAGATGCTCTTCCTGCCCACCGCGCGCGACGTCAAGTACAAGGCCAAGCAGGCGACCGACAGCTTCTTCCATCGCCTCGGCGACGTCGGCTCGGCGGTGGTGGTGTTTCTCGGCACCGCCGTCCTGGCCCTCGACGCGCGCGGCTTCGCGGTGATCAACCTGCTCTTTATCGCCGGCTGGTTCTTCCTCGTCCGCGGCATCGCCCGCGAGCACCGCGAGATCGAGGCCGGCAACCGGCCGGGTCTGACCGGGCGAGAGGCTGCCGAGGGAGAGCCTCAGCCGGTCAACGGGTAGTCGACCGGGCCTGTCGGAGCTCTGGCTCGCTGGCTACGTGGTCAGAGGGCCCGCAGAATCAGTAGGGGTACTCTTTGTCCAGATCCGCGGGGTCCACCGCCTGCTGGGCGCTCCAGTCGATCGTCGGGTCGTCCATCGGGTCTTCGGGAGTGACCTCGGAAGCCGTCAACTCGGCCTCTTCCTTTTTCAGCTCACGTCGGGCGGAGCGCTTCGCCTGCTTCTCACGTCGCTTCTGTTGGCGAATCCTCTCGCGCTGGCGGCGGACCATCGATGCTTGATTGCGGGCCATGGCGGCTTCCTTTCCGGGTGCGGACCCGGACGGAATTGCAGTGGCTAGCAGCGGTGTACCGGTCCGGGATTGCCCCACCTTAGCGCCGCGTCGCGGCAGCGTCAAACCGGCGTCGCCGTCCGCCGTCCCCGGAGACCGCCGTAGGGGCGCCTTTTCAGGCCTCTTTCCAGGGGTTCGTGGCGAACACCGCGAGCTCGGGCCAGAGCGCCCGGCGATCGGCGGCGAGCGTGCTGAGGATCGCCTGGGCGATGTCCGAGGCGAACAGCTTGTTGGGGTTGTCGCGGCCTGTCTTGCCGCCCCAGTTGGTCTGCACCTCCGACGGGCAGATGCACACCACCCGCACGCCGTGGGGGCGCAGCTCCGCCTGCCAGCACTGGCTGATGCCGCGCACGGCCCATTTGCTGGCCGAGTACGAGGTTCCGCCGGGGTGTCCCTTGATGCCCGAGGTGGAGGCGATGTTGACGATGTCGCCCCGCTCCCGTTCCTTCATCTCGGGAACGACGCGGTTGGTCAGATCCACCAGACCGAAGACGTTGGTGTCGAACTGGCTCTTCATCTTGTCCACCTGCAGCTCGCCGATGTGGGCGAAGTAGCCGAAGCCGGCGTTGTTCACCAGGACGTCGATGCCGCCCATACGCGCCCGGCACTCGGCGACGGTGCGGGCATTGTCGTCGGCGAGCGCAACGTCGGCGCGCATGCCGTGCGCTCCGGTTTCGGCCGCGACCCGGGCGATCAGCTCTTCGTTGCGGCCGGTGAAGACCACGTCGTCGCCGGCGTCGCGGGCGGCGGCGACCAGAGCCGCGCCGATGCCCTGACTGCCGCCGGTGATCAGAAAGCGTCGCTTGTCCATCTCTCCATCCTCCAGTGGTTGTGCTTCTCCTCCGCGTATCAGAACACGGATGCGCCGGTTGAACGGCGCCGCCTGCCGGCGGCCAACCCCGGGGGGTGCCGGGATCGCCGCTTCAGGTGCGCCGGCGGCCTTCGCCGGGCGGGGCCTCGGTGGCGACGAGGCGCCGCAGCGCGTCGGCGGTCTCGTAGTCGGGATCGCGCGACGCGGCCGGCAGGGGCAGGGCGGCGAGAGCCGAGAGATCGAATGGCTGGCGCTCGCTGAGCGCGGCGACGATTCTGCGCAGCTGCGCGTCCGCGTCGCCGGTCAGCTGGATGCTGGCGGCGCCGCGGTGGCCGCCGCCGCCATAGCGGGCGGCGAGCTCGCCCAGGTTGACGTCGCAGGAGGGGTTGACGATGCTGTGGCCCAGGGTGACCATCACATAGGCGTGACCCAAATCCTGCTTAATGCGCATGGCCACGTTGATCTGCGGGAAGAGCGCGAAGACCAGGAAGCGGTTGCCCACCGGCACCCGCTTCATATCGCGGAAGTCGGTGATCAGCGCGTTGCCTTCGACATGGCTGTGGGCAATCAGCGCGGTGTGCAGCTCGGTGTCCTCGGCCGCCAGTCGGCGGCAGCGCTCTTCCACCTCGGGGTGGTCGAGCACCTGGGCGATCGCCGTTCTTTCGGTGAGCAGCTCGCGCACGGTCATGAAGTACTCGGCCGTGCGGCCGAGGCCGCTGCGGGCGTCGAGAGTGAAGCCCAGCAGGATGTAGTCCTGCGGGTCGAGGATGTCGTCGAGGCTCAGGCTGGCGGAGTCGAAGCGGTCCGTCTCGTGCACCAGCTCTTCGAACTCGCCCATCGTCGTCAGGCCGCCGTAATACTCGAACACCAGTCGCGCGGCCGAGGGGGCGCGGCCGAAGACGCCGTCGTGGGGCTCGGCCGGCGCCGCGGCCGCGGTGTGCATGTGATGGTCGAACCAGAGAGCGCAACCGGGTCGAAACGGCAGGTTGGCGATGATGTCCCGGGGGCCGATGTCGACCCGGCCGTCGGCGATCTCCTGTGGGTGGGTGAGGAGGATCTCGTCTACCTCCTCGTTGAGCCCGATGAGCACGGCGCAGGCGAGTCCGTCCAGATCGCAGCGCGTTACGAGTCGCATCGTCGCTTCCCTCGAGATTCCCTGCAGCCAGGGTAGCGTCGGGCAGGCACAGCGGCAGCGGCGCAGTTCACATATCGGCCGATGCGCATGCCGGGATGAGCCGTTGGCAGCCGCGCTTGGGCTACCCTCGAGCGGCATGCCGCTGACGGAGACCCCTCGGACCCTGCCGTGCCTGCTTGGCGCGCTGCAAGGCTTCCGGATCGTCGCCGCGCATCCGGACAGCTGACGACGCTACTGCGTCCGGCTCGACATGGAGCTCGGCACGGCAGCGGCAACGCCACCGGCCTCCTGCGCCAGGTCGATGGCCCCCTCGACCGAGATCGAGCGGCGCCACTCGCGGCTGGTGAGGTAGGAGTACATCGCCGGCACGACGTAGAGAGTCAACAGCGTTCCCACCGACAGGCCGCCGATCACCGCCACGCCCATGGGCACCCGGCTCTCCGCCCCCGCTCCCAGGGCCAGGGCGATGGGCAGGATGCCGAGCATGGTCGAAAGGCTGGTCATCAGGACCGGCCGGAAACGGGCCACCGCCGCCTCCTGGATGGCGTCCATCACGCCCCGACCACGGGCCCGCCGCTGGTTGGCGAACTCGACGATCAGGATGCCGTTCTTGGTGATCAGCCCGATGAGCATGATCATGCCGATCTGGCTGAAGATGTTGAGGGTCTGGTGGAAGTACCAGAGCCAGAACAGCGCGCCGGCCAGCGCCAGCGGCACCGACAGCATGATGATGAACGGGTCGCGGAAGCTCTCGAACTGGGCCGCCAGAACCAGGTAGATGAGGGCCAGGGCGAGCACGAATACGAACTCTAGGGCCCGCGAGCTCTCGGCGAAGTCCCGCGACTGGCCGGCCAGGGCGGTGGAAAACGTGTCGTCGAGCACCTCGCCGGCGATGCGCTCCATCGCCGCGATGCCGTCGCTCATGCTGTACCCCGGTGCGAGCCCCGCCGAGACGGTGGCCGACACGTAGCGGTCGAAGCGGTAGAGCTGTGGCGGAATGCTCTCCTCGGCCACCGACACCACCTTGTCGAGCGGCACCGGCTGGCCCTCGCTGGTGGGCACGTAGAGGTTTCTCAGGTCGAGGGTCTCGTCGCGGTCCTGGCGCTCGACCTGGCCGATGATCTCGAACTGCTTGCCGTCCATGACGAAGAAGCCCAGCCGCTGCTCGGAGAGGGACAGCTGCAGCGTCTCGGCGATGTCGAGGGCCGAGATCCCCAGATCGCGCGCCCGTTCGCGGTCGATCTCCACCCTTAGCTGCGGCTTGTCGAAGACCAGATCGATGTCCGGTGTGGTGAGCGCCGGCTCGCCGGCGGCGCGCTCGAGAAAGGTCGGCAGGGCGCTCTGCAGCCGCTCGAGGGTGGGCGCCTGGAGCACGAACTGCACCGGCTGGCCGCGGCGCCGGCCGACGGCGATGGTCGGCGCCTCGGTGACGAAGGCGCGGGCCCCGGAGAAGTCGGCGAGGCGGCGGCGGAGGTCCGCGGCGATCGCTCCCTGGCTGCGCTGGCGCTCCTCCGGGTCCGCCAGCCACAGTCGCACGAAGCCGGAGTTGATGGAGGTCGAGGCGCCGAAGCCGGGCGAGGTCACCGTCATCAGCTCGCGCCGCTCCGGGTACTCGTCCATGATCATCTCGGTGACCGCCTGGATGTAGCGGTCCATGTACTCGTAGGTTGCGCCCTCCGGGGCCTTGAAGTTGACCGCCACCCGGCTGCGATCCTCGATCGGCGCCAGCTCGGCGGGCAGCAGCCCGGCGAAGAAGGCGATGCCCGCCAGACAGGCGACCAGGATCGGCAGCGCCAGCCAGCGATGGGTGAGGAAGCTGCTCAGGCTGTTGCGGTAGGCGCCGGTGAGCCGGCGGAAGAACGGCTCGGTGACGCGGTAGAGCCAGGGCTGACGCGGCCGCTTCTTGAGCAGGCGGGTGGTGAGCATCGAGGTCAGCGTCAGGGCCACGAAGGAGGAGATGATCACCGCCCCCGCCAGGGTCGCGCCGAACTCGCGGAAGAGCCGTCCGGTGAGCCCGCCGAGAAAAAAGATCGGCAGCAGAACCGCCACCAGGGCGACGGTGGTGGCGATGACGGCGAAGAAGATCTCTCGGGTGCCGACGACGCCGGCCTCGGCTGGCGCCAGACCGCCCTCGATCTTGGCGTAGACGTTCTCCAGCACCACGATGGCATCGTCGACCACCAGGCCGATGGCCAGCACCAGGGCGAGCAGCGTCAGCACGTTGATGGAGAACCCGGCGGCGTCCATGATGAAGAAGGCGCCGATCAGCGACACCGGGATCGCCAGCACCGGGATCAGGGTCGTGCGCCAGTCGCGCAGGAACAGGAAGATCACCAGCAAGACCAGGGCC
>CALZJC010000014.1 GCA_945787525.1 Thermoanaerobaculia bacterium
CGCCCCATGAACCAGACCGGCTCGTAGGCGCCGATCGGCAGCAGCGCGGCCGCCAGATCGGGGAAGCGCCGACCGATCTCGGCAAAGCCCTCGAACATCGCCGAGTCGCCGGCGTGGTAGAGGCTGGTTCCGCCACCCTCGATCACGAAGCCACCCCACAGCGTCCGGTTGAGATCGCCCACCCAGCGGCGGGACCAGTGCCGGCTCGGCACCAGCGTGACGGCCAGGCCATCCAACTCGACAGACCCCCACCACTCGAGCTCGATCACCGGCCGCCGATTCCAGCGGGCGAACCAGCGGCCGAGGCCACGGGGCACGACCGCCGGCACATCGGCGGGCACCCGGCGCAGCGAGTTGCGGTCCATATGGTCATAGTGGTTGTGGCTGACCAGCACGGCGGCCAGCTCGGGCAGCAGGGTCGCGTCCAGGCCGGGGCGGCCGTGGCGCGGTACCAGCCACGCCACCCGGCGGGAGAACACGGGGTCGACCAGAACGGATCGCCCGCCCAGGCTGGCGAGGAAGGTGGCGTGCCCGCCCCAGGTCAGCTGCGACCGCCCAGCGTGGCGGAGAATGCGCCGCGCGTCGGGTTCGACCCACGGCGCCGGGGGCCCCGGCGGCCGCACCCTCCGGCGCCCGCTCAACCGGTCCCAGGCACCCCAGCGCAGAATCGCCCGCGCGTCGTGGAAGCGGTGGCGCGGATCAGAGTTGGCGAATCGCTGCGGCATCGACGATCCCGCTCCCTCTCCGGTCGCCAGGTAGACCGTCCAGACTTCTACCACGGGCTGCTACGCTCGCCGGGTATTGCCCGACCTCGCTTCCCGCGGCGCGCTCCCCCGGTGGCTCAAGCTGAGCTACACCATCTGGTTCCTCGTCTGGGTACCGGTCTACTGGATCGACAACGGGCCGGCCAACTTCCTCTGGCTCTGCGACGTGGCCAACTTCGTGCTGCTGGCGGCGATCTGGCTGGAGAGCTCGCTGCTGTTCTCCTCCCAGGCGGTCTCGGTGCTGCTGATCCAGTTCGCCTGGATGATCGACTTCGGCACGCGTCTGGTCGCCGGCTTTCACGCCATTGGCGGCACCGAGTACATGTTCGAGCCGGCGCGGCCCCTGTTTGGCCGCCTGCTGTCGCTGTTCCACGTCTTCGTCCCGATCCTGCTGATCTACGCCCTCTGGCGGTTGGGGCACGATCGTCGCGGCTGGCGCCTGCAGACCCTGATCTGCTGGTTGGTGCTGCCGCTCAGCTTCTGGATCGGCGATCCACCGGACAACCTCAACTGGCTGTGGTCGCCCTTCGGCGTCGAGCAGATCTGGTTGCCGCCGGCGGCATTCCTGGCGATCTGCATGATCGCCTACCCGCTGGTGCTCTACCTGCCGACCGATGCGCTGCTCGCCGCCTGGATGCGGCGTACCGGCAGGCCGATTCACTGACCGACCGCTCAGTCTCCCGGGGTATCGAGCAGGCTGGCGATCTCACGCAGCTTGTCGAGAATCACGGCGGCGTTGTCGGGCCCAGTGCGCAGCAGATGCTTCTGCGCCGGGCTGAGGCTCTCGAGGCGTGGTTCGCGGAAGACGTAGCTCTCGACGCCGGCCTCGAGTCGCGGTTCCGCGCCCGACAGGGGCGTCGCCAGCAGATGTCCGATGGCCCGGGCCAGGGCGTCGTCGAAGTCGCGATCCGGGTAGCCGAGATCCGCGTATCCCTCCTGCAACAGAGGCTTCAACTGGCGATAGAGCGCGACGGCGCCGGCGGCGTCGACCGAGTCGACGACCTCGGTCATCCGGTTGTAGCGCGCGTAGGCTCGCGGATCCGGATAGATGGTGGCGGCACGCTCGACCACCGCGAACCGTTCGGCCGGGCCGAGAAAGCCCAGATGCGGCCGCGGGCTCTCGCCCCGCGCCACGTTGTCGACGGCCGCCGTAAACCGCCGCACCAGGTTGTCGCTCACCAGCCAGCGCGCCAGCTCCGGGTGCGTGGACAACTCGGCGACGACCCGCCGTAGCCAGTCGTCACTGGCGCCGAGCCGCGGCAGCTCTGGTGCTTCGCCGACCGGCCTGTCCGCCGGCTCTCCACGGGTTGCCGGAGCTGCCGGACTGGCCGCGGTCGGAGGCGGCGGCGGCTCGTCCTTCGAGAAGAGCAGAAAGGCGGCAATCCCGAGCACGATCACCAGCAACGCCAGCGCATAGGGCCAGAGGGGCCGGCTGGAGGGCGGCTCGCCGGCCGGCTCCGGCTCGGGCGAGTACTGATCGAACTCCACGAACTCGATTCTAACCTCCCGGCCCGACGACGGGTAGTGTCTCGGCCGCAAAGCCGAAACACTGTCCGGCGTCGGATGATTCGGCGGACCGATGCGCGACCGATACCCGCAGGTCGGGCTATATTCGAGCCATGCGAAAGGTAAGGCTCGGCAAGACCGGCGTGCACGTCTCGGCAATCGCCTGCGGCACCTGGGCCCACGGCGGCCCCAGGACGGTCGGCGGCATGGAGGTTGGATGGGCCGGGCACGACGACAAACTGGCGATCGATGCCCTGGCCGCCGCCTACGACTCGGGCATCACCCACTGGGATACCGCCGACGTCTACGGCGACGGCCATTCGGAGCAGCTCATCGGCGGCCTGTGGGACCGCGTACCGCGTGAGGAGATCTTCCTTGCCACCAAGGTCGGCTGGGATCCGAGCCCCTACGAGCACTTCTACCACCCCGAGCTGATCGAAGAGCGCATCGAGCGGTCGTTGGGTTATCTGAAGACGGACCGGATCGACCTCTTCTACCTGCACCACTGTGATTTCGGCCCGCAGGGCCGCTATCTCGATGGCGCCGTCGAGGTTCTGAGGCGCGCCCGCGACGCCGGCAAGATCCGCTTCATCGGCCTGTCCGATTGGAGCTCGGAGAAGGTCGCCCGCTACGCCCCCCTTGTCGAGCCCGAGGTAGTCCAGCCCTATCGCAACGTGATCGACGACACCTACGCGTCGAGTGGCCTCAAGAGCTGGGTCGACGAGAACGACGCCGGCGTCGCGTTCTTCTCGTCGCTCCGCCATGGGCTGCTGCTAGGCAAGTACGAGCAGCCGACCCAGTTTCCCACCGGCGACCACCGCAATCGGATCCCGGAGTTCGGCGACAGCGCGGCGCTAGCCCGGCTGCGCGACTGTCGCGCTGCCGTGGAGAGGCGGTTCGCCCGGCGCCGGGACGCGGTGCTGCATGCCCTCACCGGCGTGCTGCTCGGCGACGCGCCCTCCGGCTGTGTGCTGCTCGGGATGCGCCGGCGGCGCCACGCCGTCGCGGCGGCCGGCCTCGGAGAACCGCTGTCCGCGGAGGAGGCAGCCTGGGTGCGGCAGATCTACACGGGCAGCAGTGAGCCGGTGAGAAGTGCAGGCTAGTTGACGGGCGGCGGCACGAAGGAGCGCACTTCGGCGCTCGTCGCGTCCTCCATGCGCAGCAGCTCGAGCAGCAGCCGCTGCCGCTCGCTCGCCGACGGGGCCTCGAGCAGGGCCTGCTGTTCCGCTGCCGCGAAGGGCAGCGCGGCGGCCAGTGCGTTGACCAGTCGGGCCCCGTCGAGCGACGCCAGCAGGTCCATGTCGAAAGCCAGATCGCGGCGGCTGCCGAACCGTTTCACCTCACCCAGCAGAGGCGCCGCATCGACCCGTTCGGCGGCGGGGTCAACGTCCTCGCCAAAAAACTCGTAGCTGGCCCGCACCTGCCGGTAGCCGCGACGGGGCTCGATCTCGCTGTCGACGCGAAAACGCACCACGCCGCGCAGGAGGATCAGAAAACGGCCGTCGTCTTGACGCTCGGCGCGCTCAACCAGCCCGGCGCAGCCGACGGAGTAGAGCTCGGCGGCATGCTCACCGAGCCCGAGCTGGTCCAAACCCGGCGCCAGCGGCTGGATCATGCCTATGTGCCCGCCGCCTGACAGGACATCCTCGACCATGTTGCGGTAGCGCGGCTCGAACACGTTGAGCGGCATGAAGTTGCCGGGCAGCAGCAGCGAGCCGGTCAACGGGAAGACCGGCAGGATGGCGGGCAGAAGGGCGGAACCGTTGTCCGCGGTCGCCGGCATCGGGGCAGGCTATCACGTGGTTCGCTGGTCTATACTCCCCTCACAGAGAGCTCATGACCGTCGACCCTTCCCCTGCTGTTCCGCCCAAAAGCGCGGCCACCGACCTGGCGGGTGAGCTGCTCTCCGCCCACCGCCTCCTGCTCGACAGCATCGGCGAAAAGACCCACTTGAGCGGCCTGCTGCATCAGTTCTGCACGACGCTCGACGAGGCGATCGCGCCGGCCTGCAGCTGCGTGATGCTCTACCACCCGGTCGAGCGGATTCTCAACGTCGGTGCCGCCCCGGGGCTGCCGGCCGATTTCCGCCGAGCTCTCGACGGACTGACGGCCGGACTGGCACCGGGCAGCTGCAGCGCCGCGGTCTATCGCAATGAAGTTGTTGTGAGCCGGGACCTGACGACCGATCCGTTGTGGAACGGTCTGCGCGACACACCGGTGGCGGCCGGCTTCCAGGCCAGCTGGTCGTTGCCGATTCGCAGCCTGCAGTGGGCCGATTCTCCGGGCAAAGACGACGAAGTGCGGGTCGTCGGCACGGTGGCGATCTACCTTCCCCAAAAGCGCTCCCCCACCGCCCAGGAGATCAAGCTGCTCGACATCACCAGCGCCCTGGCCGGTCTGGCGATCAACTCGGCGCGCACCCAGGAGAAGGTCGGTGAGCACCAGCTGTACGACGCGCTCACCGGGCTGCCAAACCGCAGCCTCTTCTTCAATCAGCTCAAAGAGGCCCTCGCCGATCTCAGCCCGCACGAGAACAAGATGGCGCTGCTGCGCCTGGATCTCGACCATTTCAAGGAGATCAACGAGACGTTCGGTTACGCGGTCGGGGATTTCCTGCTGCGCAGCGTCGCCAAGCGTCTGGTCTCGCTGCGCCGCGGCACGGATCTGGTGGCTCGTTTCGGCGACGACGAGTTCATCTACCTGATCCGCGAGCTGCCGCATGACGACGATGTCCGCCACCTGGCCGAAGGCATCCTGGCAGAGCTCGCGAAGCCGCACGATTTCGGCGGCGAGGAGCTGGCCGTATCCGCCAGCCTGGGCGCCAGTGTCTATCCGTGGGACGGCGAGGACTCCCAGACGCTTTTGCGCAATGCCGAGAACGCCCTGCACGCGGCGAAACGGCAAGGGCGCAACCGGATCCGCCTCTACGCGCCCACCCTGGGCGACAGCGGCTTCGAGAAGCTGCAGCTCAAGCTGGCCCTCGGCTATGCGGTCGAGAACCGAGAGCTCGAGATCCTCTACCAGCCGAAGCTACGCAGCGACACTCTGGAGATCGCCGGCGCCGAGGCGCTGGTCTACTGGAACCACCCCACCCAGGGGCGCGTGTCGCCCGGCAAGTTCATCCCCCTCGCCGAAGAGAGCGGTCTGATCGCGCCGGTCGGCGAATGGGTGATGCAGACGGCTTGCGCCCAGATGCAGGGCTGGCGACGCCAGGGCTTTCACCACCTCACCATCGCCGTCAACATCTCCGCTCTGCAGTTTCGCGAGATCGGCTTCAAGGACGTCGTCGCGACGATCCTCGCCAACACCCGGCTGGATCCCGAGGCGCTCGAGTTGGAGATCACCGAGACGGTGGCGATGACCAACGTCGACAAGACGATGGCGCGACTGAAGGCGCTGCAGGATCTCGGGCTGCGGATCTCGATCGACGACTTCGGCACCGGCTACTCGTCTCTCGCCTACCTGCAGCGCTTTCCGATCCACACCCTCAAGCTCGACCGCTCCTTCATCATGGGCCTGCCCGGGAACAAGGAGAACCAGGCGATCGTCAAAGCGGTAATCGCCATGACCCGCCTCATGGGCCTGGAGCTGGTGGCCGAGGGCGTCGAAGGCGAGGGCGAGGAGGCCATCCTGCGCCGCGAGGGCTGCGAGCTGCTCCAGGGGCACCACTACAGCCGGCCGGTGCCGGCGGCCGAGATCGAGCAGATGCTGCACCGAGGTTACCGGCCCGAGAGTCACCGGACCTTCTTCGTTGCCGCCGCAGAGAGTGCCTGAGCGAACGGCAACGACACAGGCGTTTCTAGCGCCCGGTGGCGGCCTCTGGTACCTGGAGGGGTTCGTCGACGACAGCCGGCGTCTGCGACGGCTGCCGATACTGTCGCTACCCTTCCACATCGGCCGTCATCCAGACCAGGATCTGACTCTCGACTCCAGCGCCGTCTCCGGCCGCCACGCCGAGCTGCGGGTGGCCGACGGGGAGCTCGAGATCGTCGACCTGGGCAGCACCAACGGCACGCTGCTCAACGGCGAGACGGTGAGCGGGACGGCGCGGCTGCGGGAAGGTGACATCGTGCAGCTGGCGACGCTCGAGTTCCGGCTCGGAGTCCTCGAGCCCGGGCAGACCGAGGCGCTGCTCGGCTCGACTACCGAGATCGGCCGTCCGCTTCCCGCCCGGCTGGTCGAACGCACCGTCCTTTTCCGCGAGCTGCTCGAAAGGGAGGCCGTGGCGGCCCATTTCCAGCCGATTGTCGGGATCACCGACCGCCGGCCGATCGGCTATGAGGTTCTGGGACGCAGCCGGCTGCCCAGCCTGCCGCTGGGCTCATGGGAGCTGTTCGAGATCGCCGCGGTGGTCGGCGCCGAAGCCAAGCTGAGCCGCCTGTTCCGGCGTCGCGCTGCGGCCGACTGCCGGCGGCTGCCGGCGGAGTTGGTCTACTTCTTCAACACCCACCCCGCCGAGCTGCGCGAAGAGGGACTGCTCGAGTCGCTGCAGCGGCTGCGGACGGAATCCCCCCGACTGCGCATCGTGGTCGAGATCCATGAAAGCGCGATCACCGAGCCCGCATCCCTGGCGCGCCTGCAAGCGAGTCTGCGCGACCTGGACATCGGGCTGGCCTACGACGACTTCGGCGCCGGCCAGACGCGACTGGCCGAGTTGGCCGCGGCGCCGCCCGACTTCCTCAAGTTCGATCGCCGGATGATCGAGGACATCGACCGCGACACCGGTGGCCGGAGCCGGCTGTTGGCCGCCCTGGTGAAGATGGCCGGCGAGCTCGGCATCCGCTCCATCGCCGAGGGCATCGAGCGCCAGGCCGAGGCGGAGGCCTGCGCCGCACTCGGCTTCGAGCTCGGCCAAGGCTTCCTTTTCGGTGTCCCGGCACCGGCGCCCACACCGGCCGGGACGGAGGCTGAATGAGACGCTGGCCGCGGGGGCCGGGACTGCTGACGCGGTTGGCCCTGGCATTGGCTCTGGTCGGCCTGCTGCCGGTGGGTTTTGCCGTTCGCACTCTCATCGGCATCAATCACACCACCCTGATCGAGCAGGCGGAAAGCATGCATCTTGTCGCCGCCCGGACCACCGCGCGGCAGATCGAGCAGTTCCTCGACAGCCGTCAGGCGCTGGCGGTCTCCCTGGCGAGCGACGGCGCCTTGGCGCAATCGCGCTCGGCCGAGGCGCAGCAGGCCCTGACTCGCAGCCTGACGGCCTGGCACGGCCTCGGCGTCGAGGGTCTGGTGGTGGTGAGCCCCGAGGGCGAAGAGGCGGTCCGCGCGCAGCTGGCGGACCCGTTGGCGCGACGGCGCGTCACCGAGGCCGTGGCGCCTCCACCGGGGGACGATGTCCTGCTGATCCCCAGCGACGGCTCACCGTTGGTGCGCCTGCAGGCCGAGCTGACGGCCGGCGCGGGCCTGCTGTGGTTGATCTGCGACGGCGCCGAGATCGGCAGGGCCTTGAATGCCTACGAGCTCGGCGAGCAGGCCGATCTGATGCTGGTGGATGCCGGCAGGCGGGCCCTGATCGGCGAGCAGCAGCTGATCGACGACTTCCCCCAGCAGATCGTCGACGAGGTCGTCAGCACCGGTCTCTCCGGGGTCAAGCCCGACTTCGTCTCGCGCCTCGACGGCCGCCAGTTCATCGGCGCCTGGGTCACCGTGCCGCAGGCCAACTGGGCGGTGCTCTCGCGCCAGCCACTGGAAGTAGCGCGACGGGTCGAGCGCCAGATGTGGCGCCAGTCCCGGTGGGCGGTCGGCGGAGCCCTGGCGCTCATCGTCCTGGCTTCCGTCTTCGCCTACCTGTCGGTCGTCCGTCCGATCCGCCAGGTTGCCGCGGCCCAGCGGCGCCTGGCCGGCCTGCCGGCCGGCGGCGGCGGTGGCAGCGAGATCGGCCAGCTGCGGGCCGCCTTCGAGGCGTTGGAACGGCGCCTCTCGGATCAGGAGCGCCTGGACGAGGTCTTTCTCGGCCGCTACCAGGTCTCCGACGTCATCGGCTCTGGCGCCATGGGCACGGTCTTCAAGGGCTGGGACCCCAAGCTGAAGCGGCCGGTGGCGCTCAAGACCGTGCGACTCGACACCAAGCTTAAGGGCAGGCACCGCCTCGAGCTGGTCGAGCGCCTGCTCAGCGAGGCGGTGACCGTGGCGCGCTTCAACCATCCCAACATCGTCGGGGTCTTCGATGTCGAGGACCACCCGGATGGTGCCTACGTGGCGATGGAGCTGGTGGACGGCAGCAGCCTCGAAAAGGTGATCTGGCGCGGCAAGCGCATGGCGCCGGCGCAAGTGGTGCCCCTGGGCGTGGCGATCGCCCGGGCGCTGGCCGCCGCCCACCAGCGCGGCATCGTGCATCGGGACATCAAGCCGGCCAACGTCCTGCTGGGCACCGACGGTTCGATCAAAGTCGCCGATTTCGGCATCTCCGAGCTGCTCTCATCGCTGGCGCCGAGCGACGACGTGGTCTTCGGCACACCCGGCTTCGTGCCGCCCGAGACCCTGCGCGGCAAGGGCTACGACCAGGCGGGCGATCTGTTCTCCATGGGCGCGGTGCTCTACGCCTGCCTCGTCGGGCGGCCGCCATTCGACGGCAAGTCGGTCAAGGAGGTGATCCGCCGCACGCTCTTCGGCGTCGTCGAGCGACCGAGCAAACTGGTGCCCGACGTGCCGCCCGAGCTGGACGAGTTGATCATGTCCCTGCTCAGCCGCGAACAGGAGAAGCGCCCCTCGGACGCGGCCCGCGTGGCCGAACAGCTCGAGGAGCTGGCGCGCCGCCACGGCCTCCGCTGGCAGCAGGAGCCGACTCCCGTCGAGCCGACTGCCGCCGCCGAGTCCCGGCACGAGTCGCGCTGGCTGCCGACGACGCGGCTCAGGAAAGACAGACCGGCAGCGCGGTCCGGGCGGCCTGCTACATGACGGCCTTCAGCGCGCGGCCGTGGCGCGCCAGGTCAGCTCCTGCCGGTGGCCCATGGCATCGAACGCCTCGGCCGACAGCGACAGAACCCCGGGCTCCGTCTCGTCGACCCGCAGCTCCACCCGCTCGACGCCGACGCCGGCATCGCTGACCCGGATTCTCAGCCCACCGGCGGCGTTGCCTTCGGCGGCAGGAAGCAACGCCGCAGCATCCGCCGACCGCACCAGCAGCTGCGCGTCGGCACCGCCGACCCGCATCGTCGCTGGCGCCGGGGGTAGACGGTAGCCAGCCCGCGCCACCTCCTGCGCCGGCTCCGAGCCTCGGGCGACCAGCGGACTCCATTGCTGGCCGTCCACCGAAACCTCCAGCCAGTTCCAACCCCGCCGCAGCCAGCGTCGTTGGGCCTTCCGCACCCAGTCGCACTGGGTGACGAAATGCCACCGCGAGGTGGCCTTGGGGAGCCAGCCACAGCGCGAGCTTTCGCGCCCTCTCCGGTCGGCACCAGCCACGGCGTAACCGGTTACCGAGATCACCGGCGGCAGGGCGTCGACGACTATCTCCTCGGCGGCGGCGATCAGCGATTCGTTGCCGACGCGATCGGTCGCCCGCACGGCCACCTGGTAGGTCCCGTCCGGCCAGGGACCATCCCAACGACCGAGCGACACCTCCGCGCCGTCGATGATCGGCTGCCAGCCGGCAACGCCGCTGTGAGCGTCTTCGAGCACCGGCTCGAGGCGCACGTTCTCGTCGACCATCAGCCGGTTGCCGAAACGGATCTGGCGGCCGGCTGGTGTCAGGCTACCGGTGGGCCCGACTCGATCCGGGCCACCGAGCACCGCGAGCGCCGCGCCCGGGCTCGGGTAGCCATCCAGGCCGCTCCTGCTGACCGCCGTGACGCGCCAGAAATAGTCACCCGGGAGCGGCGCCTCCGGCATCCAGGTCGCCTCGGCCAGGCCGACGCGTCGCTCGACCAGCCGGGCGCATACCGCATCGCCGCACAGCTCGACCGTGTAGCTGGCGGCACCTTCCACCGCCTGCCATGCCAGCTCGACGTCGTTGAACGTCATCCGCGTGCCGGGCGCGGGCCGCAGCCCCAACGGGGCGGGCAACAGCTTTTCTGGCGGCCCCGGCGGCTGGCCCTGCTCCACCGACGTACCCATGCCGCGGGCGACCTGCACTTTTTGCCCCCCGGACTCGACCTCGCCTCCGCCCTCGTAGACCATCACCTTGGCGCCGTCGCCGTCTGCGCGGCGGGCGCGGGTCTGCACGCCACCGGTCTCGTCCGGCCGCGTCAACGCCCGCGTGCCGCCGACCACGATCTCGACCGAGCGCTCGGAGCCCGCCGGCCGCTTCGCCGCCACTTCGGCCTGGCCCTCGACGATCTCGACCGAGCGCGGCGGGAGTCCGACAAGCCGGCGGCCGCTGCGGCGCAGAAAGACCACCGAATCCTCGGTCATCACCACTCGAGTGCCGTCCTGGAACTCCAGCTCGGTCGAGGACCGGTTGGCCGTGCGGAGGCCGTCTTCCTCCAGCATCAGATCGAGCTCGCGGGCCGGGTTCCAGGGAATCGGCGACGGCTTGCCCTCCACCCGGCCGGCGAGGCTGCGCAGAAGCGCCGTCGGCACCGAGTCACGACGCTCGATCAGCACGTTGATCCGCTGGCCTGGTTCGAGCACGTCGGGATTCGCGACCTGCGGGTTGAGCTTCCAGCTCTCCTCCCAGAGCGACTCGTCGCCCAGGTACATGCGGGTGATGGCGTGCAGGTTCTCCCCGGGGCGCACGATGTGCGAGCCGCGGTCGTACCGGCCGATGTCGGGCGGCGGCAGCTCCTGCGCCGGCACCGGCGACGGCGCCAAAGCGGCCAGCAGCAGCAGTACGGCGGTCCCCATCGCGCGGTCTGCCAGACTCATTTGCTCTCCCGGTCGTGGATGGACGGTGCGAGCGATCCTATCCCAGGCTGCTCCCGGGCGGCTAGAATCTGCGCTGGCTCCACCCGACCGAGGACCCGCCCATGACCGACCCGAGAACCCTCCCTGATCCGGACCCGTTTGTCGATCGTCACATCGGGCCGCGGCCCCCCGAGATCGCCGAGATGCTGTCCTTATGTGGTCAGGAATCTCTCGACACACTGGTCGACGCGGTCATCCCGGCCTCCATCCGGCGACGCGGTCCGCTCGACCTCGGCTCCCCCGGCAGCGAGCACCAGCTGCTGGATGAGCTGCGGCGGCTGGCCTCCCACAACCAGATCTGCCGGTCCTTCATCGGCATGGGGTACGCCGGCTGCCACACGCCGCCCGTCATCCAGCGCAGCGTGCTCGAGAACCCGGGCTGGTACACCCAGTACACCCCCTACCAGGCGGAGATCGCGCAGGGCAGGCTGGAAGCGCTGATGAACTTCCAGACCATGGCCGCCGAGCTGACCGGCTTGCCGTTGTCGAGTGCATCGCTGCTCGACGAGGCGACCGCCGCGGCGGAGGCGATGACCATGTGTCACGCGATCGGCCGCCGCCGGCGACACAAGTTCTTTGTCGCCGAGAGCTGTCATCCGCAGACGATCGGCGTGGTGAAGACCCGAGCCCGCCCCTTGGGCATCGAGGTCGTGGTCGGCAAGCCCGGCGACGCCGCGGCCCTGGCCGCCGAGCTGTTCGCCGTTCTGTTGCAGTACCCCACCACCGAGGGACGGGTCGAGGACTACAGTGAGTTGATCGGCCGCATCCACGAGGCGGGAGCGCAGGTCGTCATGGCAACCGATCTACTGGCGCTCACTCTGCTGCAGCCGCCGGGCGAGCTCGGCGCCGACGTGGCGATCGGCTCGAGCCAGCGCTTCGGCGTTCCGTTCGGCTACGGCGGGCCGCATGCCGCGTTTCTCGCCACGCGGAGCGAGTTCGAGCGCCATCTGCCTGGTCGGATTGTCGGCGTCTCTCGGGACGAGCAGGGCCACCGCGCCTACCGTCTGGCGCGACAGACCCGGGAGCAGCACATCCGGCGCGAGAAGGCGACCAGCAACATCTGCACGGCACAGGTGCTGCTGGCGGTGATCGCCGGTTTCTACGCCGTCTACCACGGCCCTGAAGGCCTGCGCCGCATCGCCCAGCGCGTCCGCGGCCTGACCGGCGCCCTGGCCGCCGGGCTGCGCCGGCTGGGCTATGCGCTGGGCGAAGAGCCGTTTTTCGACACCCTCAAGGTGGACCTGGAGCGTGGCGTGGATCTCGAGATCCTGACCGCCGCCCGCAGCCGCTGCATCAACCTGCGCCATTACGCGGACGGCGCGCTGGGCATCTCTCTCGACGAGACCACGACCGAAACCGATATTGCCGACCTTCTGAAGGTCTTCTCGCGTGGCCATGCGCCGGAGCTCACCGTCGGCGCTCTGCTGGCCGAGGCCTCCGCCGCCACCCTGCCGGCAGGGCTGGCCAGATCTACCCCATACCTCGAGCAACGGGTATTCCACGCCTATCGTTCGGAACACGATCTGCTGCGCTACCTGCACCGGCTGCAGCAGCGCGACCTGTCCTTGACGCACTCGATGATCCCGTTGGGATCCTGCACCATGAAGCTCAACGCGGCGGCCGAGATGATCCCGATCAGCTGGCCCGAGTTCGCCGGCCTGCACCCGTTCGCGCCACCCGAACAGGCCGCCGGCTACGCCATGCTGTTCGAGCAGCTCGAGGGCTGGCTGGCCGAGATCACCGGCCTCGAAGCCGTGTCACTGCAGCCCAACGCGGGGTCGCAGGGTGAGCTGGCCGGCCTGCTGGTCTTGCGGGCCTTCCACGAGAGCCGCGGCGAGAGCGAGCGGGACGTCTGCCTGATCCCCACATCGGCCCACGGCACCAACCCGGCCAGCGCGGTCATGGCCGGCTGCCGGGTGGTGGCGGTGGCCTGCGACGAGCGCGGCAACGTCGACCTGGCCGACCTGGCCGACAAGGCCGAGCGCAACGCCGAGCGGCTGGCCGCCCTGATGCTCACCTATCCCTCCACTCACGGCGTGTTCGAGGCCGAAGTGCGAGCGATCTGCGACGTCGTTCACGAGCACGGTGGCCAGGTCTATATGGACGGCGCCAACATGAACGCCCAGGTCGGGCTCTGCCGGCCGGGCGACTACGGCGCCGACGTCTGCCACCTGAATCTGCACAAGACGTTCTGCATCCCGCACGGCGGCGGCGGACCCGGCATGGGACCGATCTGCGCTGCGGCTCACCTGGCGCCGTTTCTCCCGGGGCATCCGGTCGTGCCGTGTGGCGGCTCGGCGGCGATCGGCCCGGTGGCCGCGGCGCCTTTCGGCAGCGCCGGTATCCTGCCGATCTCCTGGATGTACATCGCCCTGATGGGTCAGCGCGGCCTGACACGGGCCAGCCAGGTGGCCATTCTCAACGCCAACTACATGGCGGCTCGCCTACGCGACCACTACCCGGCGCTGTACACCGGCGCCGGCGGCCTGGTGGCGCACGAGTTCATCATCGACCTGCGTCCTTTCCGCGACAGCGCCGGGGTCACCGTCGACGACGTCGCCAAGCGGCTGATGGACTTCGGCTTCCACGCCCCCACCATGTCCTGGCCGGTGGCCGGCACGATGATGATCGAACCGACCGAGAGCGAGTCCAAGGCCGAGCTCGACCGCTTCTGTGACGCCATGATAGCCATCCGGCGCGAGATCGACGCGATCGCCGGCGGCACGCTGGACCGCGAGAACAACCCACTCCGGCGGGCACCGCACACCGCACGGTCGGTGGCCGACGACGAGTGGGACCGCCCTTACAGTCGGCGCCAGGCGGTCTTTCCGGCGCCGTGGATCGAGGAGTCGAAGTTCTGGCCGCCGGTCGGGCGAATCGACAACGCCTGGGGCGACCGCCACCTGGTCTGCACCTGCGACCCGGTGGAAAGCTACGAAGAGCCGGCTCGGCCCGCCGAGACCGCCTAGCAAACGGGGCGGCTCGAAGGCCGCCCCGTTCATCTGAGCCCCGGTATCCGGGTACTAGCCTGACCTTCTCACCAATCGTCTACGAAACGCCGTATCTACCTGAATCTGCAGCGTTACGCTCCTGTCGGGCATCCTCAGCGTGCTTCGAGCACGCTTGCGGTGCCCTCGGTCGCAAGCCTCACATCTTCAGGCAGTTACGACGTTTCGCCAGGACGATCGGTGAGAAGGGCAGGCTAGTCGTCTTCCGGATCCCAGTGATCCGGACGGTTGCCGCCGAACCGGAAGCGCAGCCCGAGATAGGCCTTGGCGTCGAGCGAGTTGGCGGTGTCGTCGACGATGTCGAAGCGACCGACGCCGAAGAAGCTGACATTGCGCGAGATACCGACGTCGACTCCAAAGTGAGCATTGACGCCCAGTGCTTCGTCACTGTCGGAGCTGTCGATCGAGCCCATCGCGGTGAATCTCCTCACATCCTGATCGATGAAGTGGATCCCGGCGCCCGCACCGATAAAGAAATCGATGGCGTTGAAAGGCATCACACCGACGATGTTCAAGCCGAGCAACAGGTCGGATCTGCCCAGTTGCTGCGAGCTCTGGCCAGCCGGACCGGCGCCAGACTCCCAGTAGCCGAGCTCCGGCTCGAGATAGCCGCGCCAGGAACCCGGCCGGTTGTTCCCCGGCCCGACCGCGATGCGGAAGTTGACAGTGCCGTAGAACTCCACGTCGTCCGCCTGTCCGGGATCGTCCAGGCTGATCAAACCCAGCGCCAGACCCAGCGAGTACTTGCCCTCGTCCTCCCAGTCACGCGTGTCGTGCCGCACATACGTGCTCTCTGTCTCCTGCGGCGCCGCCAGCGTCGCGGTCGCTGGAACACATACGGCCATCAGGGCGCCGATCCACTTCAACCTGTTCATACCTGGGCTCCTTTCGCCTTTCCGTTCCCTGCGCCTCGCCGGCCGGCGCGACGGCGCCTCGCCGCTAGAATCCGAACAATCTAGCACAGGCGGAGCTTCCGCAGTAAGGGTGTCAGACCCTTCAACCGTCCTCATGCCGGTCACCGCGCAGACCGCCGGACCAGCGTTCGAGCTGCTGCCGCGCCATATCTCGTCCGCCGATACCGAAGGCGACGGCGGCAGCCACCGCAACGGCGCCGAGCAGCAGACCGAAGGCCAGATTGATGATGTCCTCGGCCACGTTCATCTGGCGTAGTGCCATGGCACCGGCGAGGATCAGGATCGCCGCCCGCGCGGCAGTGGCCAGGACTGTCGACTGACCGCTGCCGGATGCCCGGATCGTGGTTGCCGCCAGATTGGCCAGATAGAGGCCCAGGCCGAGAATCACCAGTCCGAGCAGCACGTTGCCGAGGAACAGGATGAACGAAGAGACCAGCCCCGCGAGCTGGTCAAACGCCATCAACTGCAACGCCTCGACGGTGGCGAAAAGCATGATGACAACGACCACCAGGTGACCGACCACTTCCGAAGCGCGCCCGGCATCCGCCTCCCAGGAGATTCCCAGGCGCTGCAGGAACTTGCCGAAGCCGGCAGCGCGGAGCAGGTTGCTCACCAGCCCCGCCACGACCTTGGCGATCACGAAGGCGATGGTCAGCAGCAGAGCGGCGCCAAACAGTGCCGGCAGAGCCTGCAGGATCTGGTCGAGCATCGCGCTGGCCGGCCGCGTGATCGCCTCCAGCTTGAGGGCGTTGAGCGCCGAGATCAGGACCGGGATCAAGACCAGCGCGTAGACCACCAGGCCGAGCAGGCCCGACAACCGCTTCTTGCCCAGCACGCGCGTCATGCCGACCCGCTCGCCGAGCTGGTCGAGGCCCACGGCGGCCAGCAGATTGCTGACGATCAGTTGGATGATCCGGGCCACGAACCAGCCGATGACGAAGATCAGCACCGCGGCGAAGAGGTTGGGCAGAAACGCCAACACCTTGCTCACCATGCCGCGTACCGGCAGCAGCAGGCCTTCGAGGGCCAGGGCGTCGAGCACCGCGGGCAGGAAAAGCAGGAAGACCAGCCAGTAGACCGTCTCGGAGACCATGCGGGTGAGCGATACCCGCTCGGAGCCTTCGACCTCCGTGCCGACGCGCTCGTCCAGCTTGATGGTGCGCAAGGCGGTGCGGATGACGAGGCGTATGCCGGTGGCCACCAGCCAGGCCACCAGCAGCAGCATCGCCGCGCTGAGGAGGCGCGGTGCGAACTCGAAGATCTGGTTGAGGAAGCTATTCAGCGGCCCGGTGATCGCGGTCAGCTTCAAGGTCTGGAAGAAGGCGATCAGGACGAAGATCATGATCAGCCAGAATGCTCCCTTGCCGATCGCCGGCTCGATATCCGGCACCTCTTCCCCCTCGCCCCGCACCCAACCGGCGATCCGGTTGTCGATGGTCGTCTTCTTGAGTGCCGCGCGCACCAGCTTGGCCACCAGCAGCGCAGCCAGCCAGCCGAGGATCAGAATTGCCAGGGCGGCCGCCAGGTTCGGCAGATAGCTGCCGACCTCGGTGACGAACCCATCCCAGAGACTGCGCAGGTTGCTACCCAGATTCTCCATAATGCACCTCCAAGATCAACGTTGCGAGGCGGGCGATGGCCGGCGCCCGGATCCCAGAATACCCGCCGACCAGCGACCCGGCGGTCGGCGAACAGCTGCTCAGTCTGCCGCCGATCATACCCCACGATCGCCCCTTCAAGAGGGGGCCTTCAGACCAGCCAGTGGCCCAGATCGGACAGGTCCGAAAAGGTCGGCAGCGGCCGCAACCCGACCGCCGGCGGCTCATCGAGGCGGTTGATCCAGGCGGCAGGGATGCCCAACCGCTGGGCGGTGGCGATGTCGTGGAACTGGCTTTGGGCTACATGCAGCCAGCGCCGTTCACCGATGCGCTCACGAGCCCGCGCAAAATGGGCCGCCGCCGGTTTGTAGGAGCGCACCTGCTGGGCGGTGATCAGCAGGTCGAACCGCACCTCGAACTGCTCCAGCGTCGCCGCCAGCAGGTCGTCATCGATGTTGGAGAGGATGCCGAGGCGGATGCCCTGCCGGCGCAAACCCGACAGGGCCGCATCGACCTCGGGGAACACCGGCCAACCCGGCACGCTCTCGGCCAGGAAGTCGAACGACGTGAAGGCCCCCTCGAGCCCGAGATCAGCAGCCATTCGCCGTGCCGTTTCGGCGAGGACGTCGCGATAGGGGCGATAGGGACCGGCCTCGACCTCGGCTTCGTGGCGAGCGTGCAGCGCCAGGACCCGATCGGGCTGCGGCGGAACGGCGGGCGGTGCGGCGGCTTGCGCGAAGGCCGAGAGAATGCCGTTGCGCCAATCGACGAGCGTACCGTAGCAATCAAACGTCAGGTATTCGTAGCGCATCACTCTCACTCTTGATTCCGAGTGGAATATCTCATAGCGTGGTCCAACCGCTGACCCCGTGGAGATGGGCGGGCGCCTTCAAGGGCGCTGGCTTCGGCATCGAGGGGCGGCAAGAGAGAATTCGAGTCAAACCCAAAGAGTTACGGAAAAGGAGTTCCGCCATGCGCAAGATGCTCAACTACTTCAGCCTGGTCGCCCTGGTGCTGGCTCTCGTCGTGCCGCTGGCCGGCTGCCAGAAGGCCGAGGAGGCCGGTGGCGAAGCGATGGAAGCCGCCGAAGAGACCGCCGGCGAAGCGATGGAAGCCGCCGAGGAGATGATGGAAGAGGGCGAAGAGGCCATGGAAGAGATGATGGAAGAGGGCGAAGAGATGATGGAAGAGGGCGAAGAGGCCATGGAAGAGATGATGGAAGGCGAAGGCGAAGAGGGAAAGGGCGGCGAAGAGAGCCACTAGGCCGCCGCGCCATACGAGAGCCGTCCCGTTGGTTTTCGGGACGGCTTTTTCATTCCCTTGACTTACGCCTTGTTACCGCCTATTCTCGAAGATCCAACCCAGCCGATCTCGACTCCACGCCCCCGGCCCGATTCGCAGAGTCTCCGATGCCCGCCGCCCCCCCCCTCCGAGAGCAGGCCACCGGGCTCGGCAACGACCCCGCGATGCTGCTCACGGCTCTGCGGGACAATCCACTGGCTCAGCTACGTAGCGGCCGCGAGCTGGCGCGGCAGCGGGCCGAAAAGCCGCCGGCCGAGCCGTTACCCACCGGTCTGGCGGCCCTCGACCGGCTGCTGGATGGCGGCCTGCCCCGGGGACAGCTGGTGGAGCTCGTCGGCCGCCGTTCCAGCGGCCGCTTCGCCACTGTGCTGGCCACTCTCGCCGCCGCCACCACCCGGGGGCAGGCGGCAGCCCTGGTCGATCTGGACTCGGGTCTCGAACCGGCAACCGTAGCCGCCGCCGGGGCGTCTCTCGAGCGCCTCCTCTGGGTACGCCCGGAAAGCCTGCGGCAAGCGGCACTGGTCACCGAGATGCTGCTGGCCACCGGCTTCCCGTTGGTGGTGCTGG
>CALZJC010000015.1 GCA_945787525.1 Thermoanaerobaculia bacterium
ATCTTCGGCGAGGCCGCTCACCGCAACCCGAAGAGCTCGATCAAGTCGATGATCGGTCACACCATGGGTGCCGCCTCGGCGATCGAGGCGGTGGTTTGCGCCCTGGCGATCACCCACGATCTGATCCCTCCGACCATGAACCTGGAACAGCCCGATCCGGTCTGCGACCTCGACTACGTGCCCAACGCCTGCCGTGAGCACCGGGTCGACGTGGCGATGAGCAACGCCTACGCCTTCGGTGGCAACAACGCTTCGCTACTGCTCAAGAAGGTGTTGGCATGAGCGCCCCGGAGCCGCGCGTGGTGGTGACCGGCATGGGAGTCCTGACCGCCCTCGGGGATTCGCCGCAAGCCCTGCATCGAAGCCTGTGCGACGGCGGTAACGGCCTCGAGCCGTTGGAGTGGGAGGAAGGTGGCGCCATGCCGCCGAGGGTCGCCGGCAGGGTGGACTTCGATCCCAAGGCCTATCTCGGCAACGGCAACCTGCGCCCGCTGGACCGCACCGCGCGTCTGGCGGTGGCGGCCACCGGCCTCGCCCTCGATGCCGCCGGCTGGACGGCGGAGATCCGCGACGAGACCGAGGTGGGCCTGGTGCTCGGCACGATGTTCTGCAGCGTGCACACCATCTCGGGGTTCGATCGTCGCGCCCAGGAAGCGGGCCCCAACTACGCCAAGCCGATGGAGTTCGCCAACAGCGTGATCAATGCCGCTGCCGGGCAGACGGCCATCTGGCACGACCTGTGGGGCATCAACGCCACCATCGCCGGCGCCACCGCCTCCGGCGCCCAGGCCATCGCCTACGCCAGCGATCTCATCCGCTCGGGGAGGGCTTCGGCGCTGCTGGCCGGCGGTGTCGACGAGCTCTGCTTCGAGTCCTTCTACGGCTTCCATCGCGCCGGTCTGCTCTACGATCCTGCCGGTGGCGATGGCGCGCCGGCGGCGCCCTACGACGCGCGCCGCAGCGGCTTCGCGCTGGCCGAGGCGAGTGCCTTCCTGATGCTCGAGGAGGCCGAGTCGGCGGCGGCGCGGGGTGCCACGGTGCTGGCCGAGATTCGCGGCCACGGCGACGCCTTCGACAGGTCGCGCGGGCGCGACGAGGAGAGCTGCGCCGCGGCGTTGGCGCGCTCCGTCACCAGCGCGCTCCGGCGCGCCGATCGGCAGCCGTCGCAGCTCGCCTGCGTCAGCCTGTCGGGGAACGGCGCGCGCCGGGGAGACCGGTGCGAGGCGCGGGGCGTGGCGCTGGCGCTCGGCGAAGCGACGGCGGGGCTGCCGGCCGTTGCCATCAAATCGATGCTGGGGGAAAGCCTCGGCGCTTCCGGAGCGCTCCAGGCGGTGACCGCGATCGAGTCCATGCGAGCCGGAGTCCTGCCTGGCACGGCGGGTCTGGAACAGCCCGAGGAGGGCCTGCCGCTCGCCCGGATCGGTACCGACAGCAGCGCTGTCGAACGGGGCTGTGGGCTGGTTACGGCGCTGGGGCTCGAGGGCAGCAGCTGCGCCCTGGCGATCGAGGTCGCATGAGAGGCCTTGGCTAGTCTGGCCACCGGGCAATGATGATGCGTAACAAGCCGGACCTCGAAGGGCCTGTCGCCGACGCCCCACCCCGGTTGGGGGCGGTCGAGCTGGTGCCGCGACTGAAGAACCAGGGCTACAGCCGGGAGCTGGTCGCCGAGCGCCGCCGTTGGCTGGAGGAGACCAGCGGCTGCGAGTTGCCGCACGTCGGCTCGTTCTCCATCGCCAGCGACGAGATGCGGGGCAACATCGAGAATCCGATCGGCGCGGTACAGGTGCCGGTGGGCGTTGCCGGCCCCGTACTGGTCGACGGCGAGCACGCCGCCGGCACCTTCTACGTACCGATGGCCACCACCGAGGGCGCCCTGGTGCGCTCCTATGAGCGGGGTATGGTGACCCTGACCAAGGCGGGCGGCGCGGCCAGCCGTGTCCACATCGACGAGAACCGGATCTCGCCCGTCTTTCCGTTCGCCGACATCGAGCAGGCCTACGAGTTCTGCCGCGACCTGCCCGGGCATCTGGCGGAGATCCGTCGCGAGGCCGATTCCACCACCCGCCACGGCAAGCTGCTGCGTCTCGAGTGCCGACCGGTGGGCCGGCAGGCGATCGTCAACTTCTGCTACGCCACCGGCGACGCCCACGGCATGAACATGATCGTCAAGGCGACGGATCGGGCCTGCCGCTGGATCGTCGACAACACCGCCGCGTCGAGCTACCAGATCTTCAGCGGCTACAACTCCGAGAAGCGGGCCAGCGGCGTGCTTCTCGCCGGCGGCAAGGGCAAGAAGGTGACGGCCGGCGCGCGCATCCCCGGCCGCGTCCTGCGGGCCTATCTGCACGTCGACGCTGAGCAGATGGCCGAGATGTGGCGGCACACGCTGACCGGACACCTGCAGGCCGGCGTCCTGGGCTACAACGGTCACTACGCCAACGGCCTCACCGCGATGTTCATCGCCTGCGGCCAGGATGTGGCCAACGTCGCCAACTCGGCGGTGGGCATCACCACTTTCGAGCCGGCCGGTGACGGCGATCTCTACGCCAGCGTCACGCTTCCGTCGCTCACCGTCGCAACGGTCGGTGGCGGCACCGGTCAGGGCACCGCCCGGGAGTGTCTCGGGGTGCTCGACTGTGTGGGCCAGGGCAAGGCGCTGAAGCTGGCGGAGATCGTCGCCGCGACGGTGCTGGCCGGCGAGCTGTCCATGGGCGCCGCCATCGCCAGCGGCGAATTCGTGGCGGCGCACGAGGCGTACGGCAGGAACCGGCCGGAGCCGATAGCGCCGGAGGGCGGCGAATGAAGCGGCCGTTCAGGGGCCTGCGCGCGACCGAGCCCAAAGAGCGCTACGACGTGGTCATCATCGGCGCCGGCATCGGCGGTCTGATCTGCTCCAACCTGCTGGCGAAGGCGGGCCTCAGCGTGCTGCTGGTCGAGCAGCATTACATGGTGGGCGGTTACTGCAGCACCTTCCGGCGCCGCGGCTACACGTTCGACGCATCCACCCACTTCTACCCCCTGCTGGGCAACCCGACCACCATGACCGGCAAGCTGCTGGTGGACCTCGGCGTCACCACGCGCTGGGAGAAGATGGACCCGGTCGACACGTTCCACTTTCCGGACGGGTCCCGATTCGACGTGCCGGCCGACCTCGACACCTATTTGAAGCGACTCAAGGAGATGTTCCCAGAGGAGTCGAGTGCCATCGATCGCTTCTTCGGCGCCGTGGGCGAGGCCTACGATCATGGCCTGCTCTACTACTTCCGGGGCCGCGATACGGGGCGACTGGCTCCCTATCGCGAGATGACGGTGCGCGACGCCCTGGACACCTACTTCCAGGACCCCAAGCTCAAGCTGCTGCTGACCGCCGACTGCCCCCATTGGGGCAGCCCGCCCAAGCGCACGTCCTTCGTCTTCGACTCCATGCTGCGGCTCTCTTATTTCCACGGCAACTACTACCCGGTGCACGGATCGCAGTTCTTTGCCGACGAGCTGGCCCAGAGGCTCGAGGAGCGCTCCGGCGACATCCTGATGAGCACTCGGGTGAAACGCATCCTGGTGCGCGAGGGCCGTGCCGAGGGGGTCGAGATGGAGACCACGCGCGGCCCGAAGCAGGGACGCCGCCGGGTTGCGGCCGACGTGGTGATCTCCAACGCCGACCTGTTGGCGACGCTCGAGAAGGGCCTGCCGGCCGACTCGGTCGACCCCGACTACCTCGCCGCGGTGCGCTCGATGCGCCCCAGCATGCCCTGCTACCTCACCCACGTCGGGCTGCGTGACGTTGCGGCCGAGGTTCTCGACCGCGCCCAGGGGTACTACTGGACCTCCTGGGATCCGGACGATCTGGGTCGCGGTGGCATGCACTGCAAGATCTTCTGTCCCACCCTGTACGAGCCGCGGATGGCGCCGCCGGGCGGCCAGATCGCCATCCTGCAGAAGGTGATGGACGTGGACTACGACGCGATCGAGGACTGGCCGGCTCACAAGGCGGAGATCGAGCAGCTCGTCCTGGCGCACCTGGAGCGTGTCGTGCCGGGGATCTCGGAGCGGATCGTCGTCCATCTGAGCGCCTCGGCCCGGACCGCCTGGGCGTTCACCTCGAATCGCGCCGGCGCCATGCTGGGGTGGGAGATGTCGCCCGATCAACTCGGTGACCACCGACCGTCGATCCGCGGGCCGGTGGACAACCTCTATCTGACCGGACACTGGACCCAGCCCGGAGGGGGCATCACACCGGTCATTGTCTCAGCGATGCAGACCGCCGAAGCGGTGATTCGCGGTGGCGACGCGGGGCGGGGCCTGGGATTTGTCGCCGGCGACGCGAGGCCGGCGGAAATGGCGGAGGTGGGGAGATGAACAGAGCGAGACGAAAACCAGGCAGCGGCCTCTCCCGGCTGTTGACGGTTCTGCTGGCGCTGGTTCTGCTGGTTGGCGGCGGCGTCGCCCTGGCGCTTGCCGGAATGAGCCGCCGCGACAAGGAGCATGACCGCTTCTACGCCGCCGGAGCCTCGGTCAAGGGCTTTCTGGGTGACTACTGTTCGACCCTGACCGAGGCGTTCGAGAGCGGCGATCCCGGGGTTCTGGCGAAGATGTACTCGGAAGGCTACGCGGCGCCCGGCAGGGGCAGGTGGACGTTTCAGCCCCTGGACCGGGAGGGCGGTGCCGACATCCACGAGCTGCGCGCCATCGGCGACGACGACTTCGATCTGGAGCGTCGCTTGGCGGAGGCGGCGGGCTACCTCGCCGGGCTCTCCGGGATCAGTGAGACGGAGTGCAAGATCCATCTGATCGAGGACGTGACGCCCGATGGCATGGTGCGCCTCACCGTGCGCTACGTGCTGGCCGGGACCGCTGCCGACGGCCGCGAGATGGAGGACCGGTTCATCCAACGCTGGGTCGTGGAGCCGGACAGCGACCCGGAGGCGAGCGAGGCGTGGGCCATCGTCAGCGACCAGCTGGTCACCGGCACGCGCACCGTGGCGAGCACCGAGCGGGTCTTTCGGCCGCTCGATCTCGTTGCCGCCGGCATCGACTACCGGCATCGGCGCGATCCCAAGCTGGATCGAGAACAGCACTCCGCCGAGCTCCATTTCGACCTCTACCAGCATGCCGCGGGCGGCGTCAGCGCGGCGGACTTCGACCAGGACGGCTGGCAGGACCTGTTCTTCGTCGACGGAGTCGATTCCCGCCTCTACCGCCACGTCGGGCTCGACGAGAACGGCCGGCCACGCTTCGCCGACGTCACCGCCGAGGCCGGGCTGGAGGGCATCGACCAGGCGCAGTCGGCGCTCTTCGCCGACTTCGACAACGACGGTGACCGCGACCTGTTCGTCGCCCGGTATCTGGCCCCCAACCGCTTCTATGTCAACCGTGGTGACGGCGTCTTCGACGAGCGCTCGGCCGAGATGGGGCTCGACTTCGTGGCGGCGGCGAGCTCGACGACGCTGCTGGACTTCGACCGCGACGGCTTCCTCGACATCTATCTCGGCGCCTACGGCAACGTCTTCGAAGCCATCCCCCGACTGCCGTTCTATGCCACCAACGGCGACACCAACCGTCTCTACCGCAACCTGGCGGGGCAGGGCTTCGAGGACGTCACCGAGGCCAGCGGCGTCGGGGACACCGGCTGGAGCCTGGCGGTGGCGGTCGGCGATTACAACGGCGACAGCTGGCCGGACCTCGGTGTGGCCAACGACATGGGTCGCAAGAACCTCTACCGCAACAACGGTGACGGTACCTTCAGCGACGTGGCTGCCGACGCCGGAGTGCTGGACTTCAGCGGCGGCATGGGCATCGCCTTCGGCGACCTCGACAACGACGGTCTGACCGACCTCTACACCTCCAACATCTACTCGAACCAGCGCTGGTTCGGCGAAGACCAGACCATCCGCCAGTACATGCGCAACGTGTTGCGCACCCGCTGGGCGATCGCCGACTTCGGCGAGTACTGGAAGCTGCAGAGGCTGGTCGGCAGCGCCTGGCGTGAGATCGGCTATCAGATCGGCGAAGGCAACTCGGTCTTCCTCAACAGCGGCGACGGCACTTTCGACGAGGTCGCGGACACCCCGGCGAGCTTTGCCGGCTGGGGTTGGGGCGTCGCCTTGCAGGACTACGACAACGACACGGATCTCGACCTCTACGCGGCCAACGGCTGGATATCGGCGACACCCGCCACAGACTTGTGACTGCCCTTCATCTCGGGTGCGGTCGCACACGTCGAGCGTTACAAGCAAGGGTTCTTTTTCAGTCAAGAGTTCGTCGGTGAGAACTCCTGGAACGGGTACGAGCGCAACTGCCTGTTCGTCAATCGCGGTGAAGGTCGCTTTGTCGACGCGGGCCGGGCCACCGGCACCGACGTGCGCCCCGACTCGCGGGCAGTGGCCGCGGCCGACCTCGATCGCGACGGCCGGATCGATCTGGTCATCGCCACCAACAACGGACCGCCGGTGATCCTGATGAACTACCTCGCGACCGCCGGCCAGTGGGTCGAGCTCGAGCTGGTCGGCAGCCGCAGCAACCGCGACGCGGTGGGCACCGAAGTGCGGCTGACGGCTGGCGGCAAGTTGATGACTCGCACGGTCGAGGCCGGATCGGGCTACTCCGCCCAGTCGGCCCACGCGCTGCACTTCGGCCTGGGCCAGGCGTCGGCGCTGGAATCCCTGGAGGTGCGGTGGCCCAGCGGTGAGGTGCAGGAGTACAGCGGCAAGGCTCTGCAGGAGCTCTTGCCGATCAATGAGCGTTCACGTCTTGGTGAAGGGGACGAGGATGCGGCGACAGGGGAGGCCGCGACATGACGGCCGCCGGAGGAGTAATCGATGTCTCGGACTAGGTCACGTATCCTGATCTACTCGCTGATCGGGCTGGTGCTGATCCTGCTCGCCGGCGGGCTTTGGGCCTCTCGCCTGCAGGCCAGCGCCGAGCGGCTGGCCAGCGTCGGCAAGGAGGCGATCGCCCTGCTCAGCGAGTACGGCGCGGCTCTCCAGGAGCTGGATATCGAGCGGGCCGTGGCCTGCTACGAAGAGGGCTACGCCAACCCGCAGGAGGGCGCCTGGATCGAACAGCTCGACTCGGACCGGGACGGCGTCCAGGTCTATTCGTGGGCGGCCGGTGAGCCCGGCGCCTGGACCCGCGACGACGTGCGGGAGCAGCTGAACAGGCTGCTGGCGCCGGTCGCCGCTCTCGAGCTGGGCAAATTCAAGCTCGATCGGGTGGAGGAGACCCCGGCGACCGGCAAGGCCGTCGTGCGGGCGGTGATGTGGCTCCGGGGCCGCCGTGACGACGGCAACGTATTCGAGGTCCAGGCGCCGTTCCGCATGTGGATCGAGGCCGGCGAGGAGAGCTGGAAGATCACCCGGCAGGAGCTTCTGAGCGGCGGCAAGACGGTGGTCGGGCGGGGCGCCGGCTTCGCCGACGAGGCCGCTGCGGTGGGGCTCGATTTCTCGGCTCAGCGCAACCCGATGTTCGCCACCGAGGAGTGGTACCCGAAGAAGTTCGGCATGCTCAAGTACGGCTCGGCCGGGGTCTCGACCGCCGACTACGACGGTGACGGCTGGTACGACCTGTACTTTGCCGACGGCGCCAGCGCGCGTCTCTACCGCAACCAGGGAGACGGCACGTTTGCCGACACCACCGCCGTGGCCGGGCTGCCGATCGACCTGCACGGCATCAACGTCGCCCTCTTCCTCGATCTGGACAACGACGGCGACAAGGACCTCTTTCTCGGCCGCTTCACCGGCCCCAACCTGCTCTTTCGCAACGAGGGCGGCGGCACCTTTACCGACGTCTCGGCCAATACCGACCTGGGCCGCAACTTCGTCGTCGTGGCAACCGCCGCCGACTACGATCTGGACGGCGACCTGGACCTCTACATCGGGCGCTATCTGGATCCGCGCATCAACCTGCCGACGACCCTGTTCTACACCCGCAACAGCGAAGGCAACAGCCTGCTGCGCAACGACGGGGATCTCCGTTTCACCGACGTGACGGAGGAGGCCGGGGTGCGCGACGGCGGCCTGTCGCTGGGCGTCACCTGGGGCGACTACGACGAGGACGGCGACCCGGACCTCTACGTGGCCAACGATTTCGGCCGCAACGCCCTGTTGCGCAACGAGGGCGACGGTACCTTCAGCGACGTGGCGGCCGAGAGCGACGCCATCGACTTCGGCTTTGGCATGAGCGCCAGCTTTGGCGACGTCGACAACGACGGGGACCTCGACCTCTACGTCTCCAACGTGCACTCCGGCCAGCGCTGGTACGGGCAGGCCACCACCCTCTATCAGTACCTGATCAACAGCATCAAGCTGGGTACGATCCTCGAAGACCTGCCGACCTACCGCGAGATCTTCAGCTACACCGGTGGCGACTGGGCAGAGTACGGGGACAACTTCGTCAAGGGCAACAGCCTGCTCCTCAACGACGGCGGCAAGTTCACCGACGTCGCCGAGATCGCCGGCGTCAACCCGTTTGGCTGGTACTGGTCGTCCACCTTCTTCGACTACGACAACGACGGCCGGCAGGACATCTACGCCGCCAACGGCTGGATCACGGGCAAGAGCCACGACGATTTGTGACTGCCCTACATCTTGAGCGCGGTCGCGCACATCGACGAGTACAAGACGGGCTTCTTCAACAGTGACGAGTATCGCGGCGCCATGTCCTGGAACGGCTGGGAGGCCAACAACCTGATGCGCAACGAGGGCCCCGGTGCCGACGGCATCCCGCGCTTTAGCGACGTCGCGCTGGCCCTCGGGTCCATTCGTGAGGGCGACGCGCGTGGCGTCGCGGTCGCCGACTACGACAACGACGGCGACCTGGACATGGCCATCAACCACAACCCCGGCGACAACGACATCCTCGAGCGCCGCAAGGCGGCCTTCTTTCGCAACCGGATCGGTGAGACGCGGTCCTGGCTGGCGGTCGACCTGCTCGGGACGCGCAGCAACCGGGACGCGGTGGGCGCCGTGGTGACTATCGAAGCGGCGGGTGAGCGCCAGCTGCGCCTGCGGACGGCGGGCTCGAGCTTCGCCTCGCAGCACAGCCAGCGGCTCTATTTCGGTCTCGGGGAGCATTCCCGGGTCGACCGCCTCACGGTGCGCTGGCCCAGCGGGCAGGTCGACGAGTTCACCGATCTCGAGGCCCGGCGGCTGGCCCGCATCACCGAGGGTGGAGGGATCGAGATCCTGAGCCTCGCGGGTGCCAGTCTCGAGGGTGCCAGCGACGCCGCGGAGCCCGTCGCCGCGGAGCCCGTCGCCGCCGTCGCGGCGCCCTGAGGCGGGAGAGACGGTGGCCACTGAACACCAGCACGGCCGGAGCGCCGGCGCCGGGCTGGTTGTCGGCGGCGACCGGCCGCTCACCGACGTGGCGGCCGGTGCCGTCGCCGCGGCGGGCCGGTCCCCAACCGTGCATCTGGGTTCAGCGGAGTCCCTCACCCAGAGCGGGCCGTTCGACCTCGCCGTCTATCTACCGGCGGCGCGCAACGGCGGCGACGAGGTGCCGGAGCCCGAGGATGCGACGCGGGTCCTCGAGATCCTGGCCGGTTGGCCCGCCTGCCATGTGGTCCTGGTATCGAGCGCCGCGGTCTACCAGCCCAGCCACCATCATCAGGGCCATCTCTCGGAGGAGCGGCTGATTCCGCGCCGCAACGCGAATCCCATCGCCGGGCGCTGGCTCGATCTGGAGACCGAGGCGGCGCGGCATCTGGGGGACGGCCGGCTGACCGTCCTGCGTCCTACCTTCGTGCCCCTGGCCGGAGGGCGAGACTATGCCAGCCGCCTCTTCACCGGCCGTCTGGCGGTGAAGCCGCTGGGGTACGACCCGTCTCTCCAGATCCTCAGCCCCGATGACCTGGCGCAGGCGGTCCGTCTGGCGGTGGAGCAGCGGCCGGCGGGCGTCTACAACGTGGCGCCGGACGGGGTGGTGCCGCTGAACCGGGCGCTGCGCCTCGCCGGCTGCCGCCGGCTGCCGTTGCCCCGCTGGCTGCAGCGCCTGGGGCGCTCCCTCTTCGGTCGCCTGGGCGGTGTGGCGAGCCTCGACCAGTCGGAGTACATCCGGTACTCCTGGACCGTGTCGGCCGCCAGGATGCGGCGGGAGCTCGGTTTTGTGCCCCGCGACTCGAGCGCTGCCGCCCTGTCGGCCCTGCGTCGCGGAGGCTCGCCGGCCGGAGCGCCGGAGGCCGAGCCGGAATACGACCCGTTCGGTCTGGACAAGCGCTACATCGATTTCTGGGGCAAGGTGCTGCACCGGTTCGTGCACGACTACTACTGGCGCATCGAACTGGACGGCATCGAGAACATCCCCCGCCAGGGGGCCGGCGTGATGGTCGGCGTGCATCGCGGCTTCATGCCGTACGACGGCGTGATGACCATGCACGCACTGGCCCGCGAGCGCCGGCGCTTCGTGCGGTTCCTGATCCACCCGACGCTGACCAAATTTCCGTTCTTGTCCAACTTCATGACCAAGGTGGGCGGGATTCTCGCCTGCGCCGAGAACGCCGACTGGGTCCTGCAGCGGGGTGGGCTGGTCGCCGTCTTTCCCGAGGGCATCCGCGGCGCTTTCTCCTACTATCGCGACGCCTATCGACTGCGGCGGTTCGGGCGCGGCGAGTTCGTCCAGATGGCCCTGCGCAACCGCGCTCCGATCCTGCCCTTCGTGACCGTCGGCAGCGCCGAGATCTTTCCCATCCTGGCAAAGATCCGCTGGGCCTGGTGGAAGCGGTTCAGCGAGTGGCCATGCCTGCCCATCACGCCGACTTTCCCGCTGATTCCCGTCCCGTTGCCCACCAAGTGGCATACCCGGTATCTGGAGCCGATGCCGGTGCACGAGAGCTACCCGCCGGAGGCGGCCGAGGATGCGCCCACCGTGCGCGCCATCAGCCTGGAGGTCGAGGGACGAATCCGCCAGGCCATCGAGGAGATGCGACAGCGCCGGCGGTGGATCTTCTGGGGATCCATATTCAAGGAGCAGCAAGGATGAGAAGCAGACGGTCGTGGATCGAATACGCGCTGGTACCGGCATTCGTGGCGCTCACCCTGGGTGGCTGCGCCGCGGAGCCGGCCGGGCCGGTGGGGATCGGCAGCACGGCGCCGGCGTTCGAGCTGCCCGCCCTCGAGGGCGGCTCGCTCAGCAGCGAGACCCTGGTGGGCAGACCGGTGATCCTCAACTTCTGGGCCACCTGGTGTCAGCCCTGCCGCAAAGAGTTTCCGGTGCTCAACGCCCTGCACCGGGATCCGCGGGTCGAGGTCGTGACCATCGCCCTCGACGAAGAGGGGCAGCAGAAGGTGGCGACCTTCGTCAAGCGCGAAGGCCTCGAGTACAAGGTGCTGATCGGCGACCAGGAGACCTTCGAGCGCTTTGGCGGCTACACCATTCCCCACACCCTGGTGCTCGACGAGACGCTGACCATAGTCGGCGTCTATCGCGGCCCGGCGTCGGAGGAGAATCTGGAGAGCGATCTGCGGCGAATCACCGGAGAAGCGGCTCCGGAGGCGACCGGGGAAGCAGCAGAAGAACCGGCAGAGGAGGCGCCCAGCAGCTGATGAGTCGTCTTTCCTGGGCTCTCGCCCGGCTACCAGTGAAACTGCTCGTCGGCGGCGTCCAGCGCACCCGAGCGCTGCCCGTGGCCTCCGGCGAGCGGCCGGCGCGACTGCCGACCCCGGGCATGATCGCACTGGGCCTGGGAGCCCTCGAGCGGGCGGCCGCCTCCGGCGCCCGCCGGCTGGATGATCCGCAGGGACGCTGGCGCGAGCTGGGCAACAAGGTGCAGGCCTTCATCCAGTTCCGCCGTGCCGCGGAGCCGGGGGAGGCCGACGGGGTCTTCGCGGACCTCTGGCGGCGAGAGGGCCGGGGCTATCTGCTGGGACGGCAGGCGGCGGCAGGCCGCGAGGAGATGGACCCGGATCCCGCCCGGCGGAATCTCATACCCCATCACACCGGCCTTGGCCTGGGACTGGCCTCGTACCACTTCGACGGACTCGGCCGCCGCGCCTCGGGCGCTCAGCTGCGCGAGACCGTGGAGCGCTTCCTGGCGGACAGCCGCCGGCTGTCGTTACCCGGCTACGAAGGCCTGGTGCTGGAGGCTCTGGGGCTGACGATTCAGCTGTCCCATCCTCATCTCCTGCTGCGGGTGGACCGGGAGCTGGCACCGCGTTCGGAGCGCGTCCGAGCGCTTTTCTGGCACGGGGTGGGGCGGGGCCTCTACTTCGATTCGCGGGAGATGCCGCCGGCGGCGAGCGGAACCTGGCGCGCCGCCGACCGCGCTCTGAGCTTGCCGCCCAATGACGAGACCCGGCACAACGCCGTCGCCGGTCTCGCCTGGGCGACGACGCTGGTCAACTTCTGCGCGCCGGAGATCATCGCCGCCCGGCTGCGCGAACCGCTGCTGCTCGAAACCGGCGACGCGGCCGCCAACGGCGTGGCCTCGGTCACCTTGCTGTGGCTGGACGCGGTGGGGGACGGCCCCCTGCTGCGCGGCTTCCGAGACCACTGGACAGCTCCCGAGGCCGAGGCCGTCGGGCCCCGGCGCCGCGAGCTTCTCGCAGCGATCGAGCTGGGGGTCGATCGGGTCTACCCTCTGCTGGCAGAGCGAGCGCAGCTCGACGAGCTGTTCCGCTACCGGCCGGTGGACGGCTGGGCGGAGTCCTTCAGTGAAGACGCCGGCCGCGCCGCGGCGCGGCCTCGGGAGGTACCGGCACATGGCTGACGTGGCGAGGGGAGAGGCGACGGTGACGAACGCAGAGCGCTACGACGTGGTGATCCTGGGCGCCGGTCTGGCCGGCCTCACCCTTGCCCGTCACCTGCTGCTCGACACCGACCGGCGCGTCCTGCTGCTGGAGCGCCGCGACGAGGTGCCGCCGCCGCGCCAGAAGGTCGGCGAATCGTCGGTGCAGGTCGCCGGCTACTACCTGTCGAAGGTCCTCGACCTCGAGGAGTACCTGTTTCGCGAGCACTACATGAAGTACAACCTGCGCTTCTACTGGAAGAGCGCCGGCCGCGACAACAGCCGCTTCGAGGACTATGGCAAGGGCTTCATCCGGCCGTTCTCCAACGTCGCCAGCTACCAGCTGGACCGCAACCGGCTGGAGGCCGACCTCTTGCAGATGAATCTCGCCGATCCGCGCTTCACCTATCGGCCCTCGATCAAGGCTCTGGACGTGGATCTTGCCGCGAGCGGCCCTCACCGGCTGCGCTGCCGCACCCCGGAGGGCCCGGTGGAGATCGCCGCCGACTGGTTTGTCGACTGCACCGGGCGACGGCGGTTCACGGCCAAGAAGGAGGAGCTCGAGCGCCCCAACGCCATCGACCACGGTGCCTTCTTCTGGTGGGTGGATGGATTGGTGGACATCGAGAAGCTGACCGACCTCTCACCCCGCGAGATCCGGCTCAAACCCGAACGGCGCGCCACCGGCCACCTGCCGACCTGGCTGGCGACCAACCATTTCATGGGCGAGGGGCTCTGGTTCTGGGTGATCCCGTTGCAGGGCAAGACCAGCCTGGGCCTGGTCTACGACCCCCGCGTCGTACCCCACGAAGAGGTCTTTTCGGTGGAGAAGGCGACCGACTGGGTCTGCCGCGAGTTTCCGCTGTTCGCCCGCGACCTGCCGCAGCGGGAGGTGCTCAGCTTCGGCGGCTATCGCAGCTTCTCGCACGACTGCGCGAGCACCATCGATCCGGCCCGCTGGGCGTTGGTGGGCGAGGCCGGTCGCTTCTCCGACCCGCTCTACAGCCCGGGCAGCGACCTGATCTCGGTGCACAACACCCTGATCGTCGACGCCGTCGAGACCGAGGACGACGACGAGCTGGCGACCAAGTGCAAGCTCTACGAGCAGCTGATGCGCACCGTCTACGGCGCCTACGTGCCGTCGTACGCCACCAGCTACGACGCCCTGGGCGACCAGGAGACGTTCTGCCTCAAGTACGGCTGGGAGCTGACGATCTACTTCGCCGCGTACGTGTTTCCGTTCATCAACGACCTGTTCACCGACCGGCGTTTCGGCATCGCCTGGCTGCGCCAGCTGTCTCGCCTCGGTCCGGCCAACGAGACCGTGCAGCGGGTTCTGAGCGGCTACTTCCAGTGGAAGAAGGAGCACCGTGCGCCGCCCCGGGAGCCGCTCTTTTTCGACTTCCGAGAGCTGACCCCCCTGCGGCGGGCGCAGGGCACTTTCTACGAGGTGGGCGTGTCGGTGGAGGAGGCGAAGCGGATCCTGGCCGAGCAGGTGAGCGGCGTCGAGGAGCTGGCCCGCTTCGTCCTCGCCTGGGTGGCCGCCATGGTTCTGGAAGACAAACGAGCTCTGACCCATCGGGCGTTCATCGAGGGCCTGGACCTCGCGACGGGCGACTTCGACCCGGCCGAGATGCGTCGCCGCTGGCAGGCCTGTAGCGCCTCGACCGAGCTCTGGGAGTGGAGCTTCGACCCGCGCATTCTGGAGCGGTTCGAGACCGGGGAGAAAGAAAGATGACCCAGACCGACCATGCACCGCTGCTCGAGAACGCCTTCGCCCTCGATCTGCGGGAGGACTCCTACGCCATCGAGGAGGTCGCCGGCGAGGTGCCCGCCTATCTGCGCGGCACCTACTACCTGAACGGCCCGGCGCTCTTCAGCCGCGGCGGCCAGAAGTACCGGCACTGGCTGGACGGCGACGGTATGGTCTGCGCCCTGCGCTTCGACGACGGCGGGGTGACCTTCACCAACCGCTTCGTGCACAGCACCAAGTTCACCGACGAGCAGGCGGCCGGCCGGCCGCTCTATCGGGCTTTTGGCACGGCCTTCGAGGACGACCGTCTGCTGCGCGGCGTCGCCCTGCAGTCGCCGGTGAACGTGAGCGTCTACCCGGCGTTCGGCACTCTGCTGGCGTTTGGCGAGCAGGGCCTGCCCTGGGAGCTCGACCCGGTGACTCTCGAGACGCGGCGAGAGTACAGCTTCGGCGACAGGCTGAACCCGATCAGCCCGTTCTCGGCCCACGCCAACGTCGATCTCGATACCGGCGAGCTGTACAACTTCGGTATCTCCTTCTCGGCGCGGCGGCCCTGTGTGCAGATCTACCGTTTCTCGCCCGCCGGCGAGCTGGTCTACCGCAGCCGAGTGGCGATCGAGGCGCCCTGCTCGGTGCACGACTTCGGCCTGAGCGCCACCTACGTGACGGTCTACGTGGCGCCCTATGTGCTGCGCATGGAGCAGCTCATGGAACGGGGCGCGACCCTCATGGACTCCCTCGACTGGCAGCCTCAGCAGGGCAGCCGGATGGTCGTCGCGCGGCGGCTGGACGGTGCGCAGGTGGCCCAGGTGCCTATCGGGAACGCCTACTCCCTGCATCAGATCAACTGCTTCGAAGAGGGCGGGCACCTGGTGGCGGACGTGATCGAGCTCGATCGTCCGGTCTACGACCAGTACGACGTGCCGCAGCTCTTCACCGACGTGCGGAGGGCCCAGGCGGTGCGCTACGTTCTCGACCTCGAGGCCGAGAGGGTGGTCGAACGGCGTACCCTGCCGTACCGGGCGATGTGCGACTTCCCGGCCATCGATCCCCGGCTGGCGGCGCGCCACTACGACGACTTCTGGGTGCTCGGCATCTCCGCCAGCGAGCATGCCGGCCGCAAGTTCTTCGATCAGCTGGTCCACCAGCGATGGAGCAGCGAAGAGGCGGCGATCTGGCAGGCGCCGGCGGGCCACTACCTGGGCGGCGAGCCGATCTTCATGGCCGATCCGGCGGACGATCGTCGCGGCACGGTGATCTGCCAGCAGTTCGACGCCGAGCGCCAGCGCGGCGCCTTCCTGCTCTTCGACGCCCACGACGTGGCCCGGGGCCCGGTGGCCGAGCTGGCCCTTCGCCGGCCCGTGCATCTGGCCTTCCACGCCTCGTTCCAGCCCGAGCCGGCCGGGGCCGCATGATGAGCGACCATCCCAAAGCGTTCGACGATTTCCGCGACACCAGACGCGAGACCCTGGATCTGGTTCGGGATCTCAGCCAGGAGCAGATGGAGTTCTCCCCCGGGTCCGGCAAGTGGTCCGTCGGCCAGGTGCTGGACCACCTGGTGCGATCCGACGACGTCTTCCACGGGGAGTACGACGAGCTGCTGCGACGCTGGAAGAAGAAGTGCGGCACCGTCGGCCTCTACCGCTCGCTCTCCGACACCGGTATCTCAGTGCCTCTGGTGCCGGAGCTGTTCCTGCCGCTGTTCGACCTGCCGACCGCCATGGCCGGCGTGCTCATTCCGCGGCCGGTCCGTCAGGTGGTGTTCCGCAACCGCTTGGTGCCCGCCAAGGCGCCCCGCCGACTCGCGCCGCGCAAGGGGCGCCAGGCCGGCGAGCTGCGCGACGACCTCTCCGGCTACCTGGCCTACCTGGAGGGCTACTTCGCCGGCAACCCGGACGTCGAGTGGCAGAAGCTGCGCTACTACAACCCGCTGTGCGGCTTCACCAACCTGCCGGGGGTCCTGAGCTTCCTCGCCAGCCACGAGAAGCGCCACCAGGGTCAGATCCGCGACATTTTGGGGGCCGAGGGCTTCCCCCGAGCCGCCTGACGACGGCAACCGCAGGCTAGCCGGAATAGACCGGCTGCCAGCCAGGCTCGCCTTCGACGAGGCGCAGGGTCGAGTTGACGGGCAGGGCCTCCCAGCGCTCTACCGAGCCACCGGGCCAGCGGATCTCCAGCGCCTCAACCGTCTTCAGCTTGCCCAGTCCGAAGTGCTGTTCCAGGGGCAGGCAGCCGAAGCCGCTGCCGCCGGAGACCAGCCGGTGCTGGCTGCGGCCGCCGGCGGTCAGGGCCAGCCGGGCGCCGATGGCGTCGCGGTTGCCGACCTTGGCGACGAGGCGCACGTTCAGATAGTTGCCCGGCAGCTTCTTGGGCCGGTGCACCGTGGTGGTCAGGAGGTCGCCGGGATAGAGCCCGCCGTTGGCCATCAACAGGTGCAGCCGACCGTCGCCGGACAGATCGGCGAGATTGGCCCCGTGCCCCTTGCCGGTGAACGGCAGCCCGGCCGACAAGGAGACGTTGTGGAACCGCCGGTCGCCGCCGGCGGCGCCGTTGTTGGCCAGCAGCACGGGGCCCTCGCAGCGGTCCATGGCGGGGTCGCCGTTGCCCAGCAGCATGTCCGCGAAACCGTCGTTGTCGAAGTCGCCGAGGTTGGCGGTCATCGTGCCCCAGCAGCCACTGATGCCCAGCTGCTCGGAGATCTCGGTGAACGTGCCGTCGCGGTTGTTGCGGAAGACGCGCAGCGACTGGCCGTCCGCGGGACCACGACCGTGGCGCAGGGTGTGGATGGCGTCCTCCGGGCGTGAGTAGGTGAACTGCACGATGTCCATCCAGCCGTCGTCATCGATGTCCCAGGCCGTGGCCACCGAGCCGATTGCGGGACGATCCACGCCGGCTTCGCCGCTCGCGTCGCGGAAGGTGCCGTCGCCCTGGTTGCGGAACAGCTGCGCCCGGCCAAAGCCGCTCAGGAACAGGTCGGGCCGTCCGTTGTTGGAGAAATCCGCCCAGGCGGCGCCGATCGTCGCCCACTTGGTGTGCAGTCCCGCCTGCCGGGTCACGTCGGTGAAGGTGCCGTCGCCGTTGTTGTGGAACAGCCGGTTGGGCTTCTTGCGGTCGAAGAAACCGCCCAGGTTGTTGGCCACGAACAGGTCGAGCAGACCGTCGCCGTCGTAGTCCACCCAGCTGGCGGTGAACGCCGGTCCCCAGCACTCGAGGCCGGCCTCCCGGGTGACGTCGGTGAAGGTGCCGTCGCCGTTGTTGCGGTAGAGGGCGCTGGCGCCATCGTAGAAGCCCATGCTGGTGACGAACAGGCCCGGCAGACCGTTGTTCTCGTAGTCGCCGGCGGCAACCCCGAAGCCGTAGACGCAGGCGTCGAGGCCCGAGCCGGCGGAGATGTCGGTGAAGGTGCCGTCTCCGTTGTTGCGGTACAGGCTGACGCCGGCGTGGGCCCCGGCCACCACCACGTCGAGGTAGCCGTTGCCGTCCAGATCGAAGACCGCCGTGCCCCGCCCGCCGGCCGTCTTGTCGAGTCCGATCTCGGCCGCCACCTCCTCCAGCTCGACCGCCGTCGGGTGGAAGCCGTCGCGCGCCTCCAGTCGCTGCCTGGGTGTCACAGTCTCGGGATAGCCACCGGACTGCTGAGCCGCCAGCCACAGCCAGTAGCGGGCGCGCTCGTCGTCCTTGTCGAGCTCGAGACAGGCGACTCCGTCCTCGACGGCGCGCCGGTAGAGGCCTCCCCGGCAGTTGGCGACCAGGCTGTTGTAGAGCGCCCGCTGGCGCAGAGAGGAGCCCGGCGCCACCCGCGCCAACTCGTCGGCGGCCTCCCGGTAGAGGCCGCATTTCACCAGAGTGCGGCCGAGCTCCAGACGGGCGCGGGCGTCTCCGGGCCGGCGCCGAACGCGGTCGCGCCAGCGGTCGATCTCCTCGCGATACCGCAGGCTGA
>CALZJC010000016.1 GCA_945787525.1 Thermoanaerobaculia bacterium
GGCGTCCGGCGCTCGCGGCGTGCTGCTGCTCTGGTCGTTCACCATCCTCGCGGCCGGCGCCATCGAGGCGGGCGTCTACGCCCGGCGACGGCGGCGGACGAAGCGCTCGAGCCTGGCACGCTGGGCGCTGCGCACGCAGGGCAACCTGTCCGTGGTGGCGGTCATCCTGTCGGTGGCCCTGCTGGTGACAGGTCAGGGGCGGCTGCTGGCCACCGTCTGGCTGCTGCTTCTCGGCCACTCGCTCTACGGTCTCGGCGGACTGGCGTCGCGGCCACTCAAACGGTGCGGCCTGATCTACCAGCTCGGTGGGCTGGTCTCGCTGTGGGCGTTCTCAAGCACCGATCTGGTGTTCGCCCTGGCCACCGGTCTGGGCAACCTCTCGGTTGCCGTGAGCATCTGGCGCGAGAAGTTGCGGCGCGGGCGCTAGCCGCTACGGCAGCAGCTTGCGCTGCACGCGGGCGCGGCTCAGGGCACGCTGGCGCTCGGCGAAGGCGGCGTCGTCCGGGATCGACAGGGCCCTGGCCTCGTCGAACGCCGCCTGGATCGCCTCGGCGTCCAACTCCTCCGGCCGCGCCGCCGCCTCGGTGAGCACGGTGAGGCGGTTCTCGGCCATCTCGGCGAAGCCGCCGTCGATGTACAACGTGCGCGGGCCACCGTCGGTGTCGGCGCGCAGCGCGCCGGGCGCCAGCCGCACGAGAAGCGGCGCCCGGTTGCGCATGATGCCGATCTCGCCGTCGTGGGCCGGCAGGGCGACGAACTTGACCTCGCCGTCGAGCACCTGCCGCTCGGGCGTGACGACCGAAAGATGAAACGTGGCTGCCATCGGGGAGAAGGCGGGCTACTCCGCCTCCATCTCCTCGGCCCGCTTGGCCGCGTCCTCGATCGTGCCGACGTACATGAACGCCTGGTCGGGCAGGTGGTCCCACTTGCCGTCGCAGAGCTCTTCGAAGGAGCGGATGGTGTCCTCGCGCGAGACGTAGACGCCCGGGATGCCGATGAACTGCTCGGCGACGTAGAACGCCTGCGACAGGAAGCGCTCGATCTTGCGCGCCCGGCGCACGATCAGCTTGTCCTCCTCGGACAGCTCGTCGACACCGAGAATGGCGATGATGTCCTGCAGGTCCTTGTAGCGCTGCAGGATCTGCTGCACCCGCCGGGCCACCTCGTAGTGGCGCTCGCCGATGTACTCGGGGGCGATGATGCGGCTCGACGAGGCCAGCGGATCGACCGCCGGGTAGATGCCCTTCTCGGAGATCGAGCGCTCGAGATTCACCGTCGAGTCGAGATGGGTGAAGGCGGCGGCCGGGGCGGGATCGGTGTAGTCGTCGGCCGGCACGTAGATCGCCTGGATCGAGGTCACCGCGCCCTGGTTGGTCGAGGTGATGCGCTCCTGCAGCTCGCCCATCTCGGTGCCCAGGGTGGGCTGGTAGCCGACCGCCGAGGGCATACGGCCGAGCAGCGCCGACACCTCGCTGCCCGCCTGCGAGAAGCGGAAGATGTTGTCGATGAACAGCAGCGTGTCGGCATCGGTCTCATCACGGAAATGCTCCGCCATGGTCAGTGCCGAGAGGCCGACGCGCAGCCTGGCGCCGGGCGGCTCGTTCATCTGACCGAAGACCATCACGGTCTGGTCGATAACGCTCTTGCCGGTGTCGCCGATCTGCGCTTCCTGCATCTCGAGCCACAGATCGTTGCCCTCGCGGGTGCGCTCGCCGACCCCGGCGAAGCAGGAGTAGCCGCTGTGGAAGCGGGCCAGGCGGGCGATCAGCTCCTGGATGATGACTGTCTTGCCGACGCCGGCACCGCCGAACAGGCCGGCCTTGCCGCCACGCACCAGTGGGCAGAGCAGGTCCATCACCTTGATGCCGGTCTCGAACAGCTCGGTCTTGGCCGACAGCTCGGGCAGCTCGGGCGGCGAGGCGTGGATCGGCCGCCGCTCGGTGGTCTCCACCGGGCCCAGGCCGTCGATCGGGTCGCCGACCAGGTTGAACACCCGGCCGAGGGTCTCCTCGCCCACCGGCACCGAGATCGGTGCGCCGGTGTCGAGCACCGGCTGGCCGCGCCTGACGCCGTCGGTCGAGTCCAGCGCCACGGCGCGGATGCGGCCGCCGCCGAGATGCTGAGCGACCTCGCACCACAGCGTGCCCTTCTCGGTCTCTCCCAGCACCTTGCGCTCGACCGAGATGCTGAGCGCGTTGTAGATCGACGGCAGCTGATCCTCCTCGAACTGTGCGTCGAGGACCGAGCCGATGACCTGTGTGACCTTGCCTTCGTTTGCCTGTGCCATCACGGAATCCTTCTATTCGAGCGCGTTGGCGCCGCCCACGATGTCGAGAAGCTCCATCGTGATCTGGGTCTGGCGCGCGCGGTTGTACTGCATGGTGAGTCTCTTGATCATGTCTCCGGCGGCGTCGGTGGCCGCCTTCATCGCCACCATGCGCGCGATCTGCTCGCTCACCGCCGCGTCGGTGAAGCACTGGTAGATCCGCACGCGCACACTGGCGGGCAGCAGCTCTTCGAGCAGCTCCTGGGGCGCCGGAGAGAACTCGTACTCGAGGTCGGCGGAGCCCTCCTCTTCGCCGGGTGTCTCGGGCGACAGCGGCAGGATGCGCTCGACCACAGCGCGCTGCCGGGCGGTGGAGACGAACTGAGTGTAGACGACGTCGACGCTGGCCAGCTCACCGGCGGCGAAGCGCTGCATCAGCCGATTGGCCAGCGGCTCGACCTGGTCGAAGCGCGGCGCGTCGCCGAAGTCGGTGATCGCCTCCGCCATCTCGGCGCCGAGAAAGCGGAAGAAGGCGACGCCCTTCTTGCCCACCATGCTGACGTCGACCGGCTCGTCGGCGGCGGCGAGAAAGTCGTTGGCGGCGCGCAGCACGTTGGTGTTGTAACCACCGCACATGCCGCGATCGCTGGTCAGCACGATGAGGGCGCCGCGGCCCGCTTCCGGGTTCTGCGCCATCAGGGGATGTTTCACGCCACCGGCGGCGCGGGCCAGGTTCTCCATCAGCTGGGTCAGCTTCTCGGTGTACGGCTTGCCCGCGGTCGCCCGCGTGTGGGCGGCCTGGAACCGGGCGGTGGCGATCAGCTGCATCGTCCGCGTGATCTTGCGGATGTTGCGCGCCGCCTTGCGCCGCTTGACGAGAACCCGACGATTGGCCATCTGGTCTAGGCCTTCTGCTCCGGCTTGTAGTGGCTCTTGAAGTTGGCGATCGCGTCGCCGAGCTTTTTCGCCAGATCGTCCGACATCTCGCCGGTCTGCTGAAGCTCGTTCAAGAGCTCCGGATGCTCGCATCGCAGGTGCTCGAGCATGGCGCTCTCGAACGCCGCGACTCCCGCCACCGGCAGCTCGTCGAGGTAGCCCTTGGTACCGGCGAAGATGCTGACGATCTGGTCTTCGATCGGATAGGGCTTGTACTGCGGCTGCTTGAGCAGCTCGACCATGCGATAGCCGCGGTCGAGCTGGCGCTGGGTGGCTTTGTCCAGCTCGGTGCCGAGCTGGGCGAACGCCTCGAGCTCGCGAAAGGCGGCGAGATCGAGCCGCAGGGTGCCGGCGAGCTTCTTCATCGCCTTGACCTGAGCGTTGCCGCCTACCCGGGAGACGCTGATGCCGACGTTCACCGCCGGTCGCACGCCGGCGAAGAACAGGTCGGGCTCGAGGTAGATCTGGCCGTCGGTGATGGAGATGACGTTGGTCGGGATGTAGGCCGAGACCTCGCCCTCGAGCGTTTCGATGAGCGGCAGCGCGGTCATCGAGCCGCCGCTGTCGGGGAACTTGTGGATTCGGTGGTCGGCGGCATCGGAACGGCTGGCCAGCCAGGCCTCGGCGCGTTGGAGCCCGTGCGGCCGGTGGAAGACCCCGCCCGGCTCGTCGGGCCGGTGCTCTTCGGACGCCTCGCGACCGTCCGGGTGGGCCACGGCGACGGCGCGGTCCACGGTGTCCTCTGCCGTGTCCTTGGGCACTACGGCGTACTCGTCGCGCATCTTGACGGCTCGCTCGAGCAGTCGCGAGTGCAGATAGAAGACGTCACCGGGGTACGCCTCGCGACCCGGCGGCCGGCGCAGGAGCAGCGACAGCTGGCGGTAGGCGTGGGCCTGCTTGGAGAGATCGTCGTAGACCACCAGGGTCGCGCCGCCCTGCTGGTACATGAAGTACTCGGCCATGGCGGCGCCGGCGTAGGGAGCGATGTACTGCAGCGGCGCCGGGTCCGAGGCTCCGGCCAAGACCACGATGGTGTAGTCCATCGCACCGGCCTCCTGCAGACGGTCGATCACTCCGACCACCGTCGACTCCTTCTGGCCGATGGCGACGTAGACGCAGATCACGTCGGTATCGCGCTGATTGATGATCGTGTCGATGGCGACGGCGGTACGGCCGGTCTTGCGGTCGCCGATGATCAGCTCGCGCTGGCCGCGGCCGATGGGGATCATGCTGTCGATCGCCTTGAGACCGGTCTGCAGCGGCTCGTTCACCGGCTGGCGGCCGGCGATGCCGGGCGCCTTGAACTCCAGCGGCCGGCGATGCGGCGTCTCGATGACACCTTTGCCGTCGAGCGGCCGGCCCAGCGGATCGACCACCCGGCCGATCATCGCCTCGCCACACGGCACACTGAGCAGCTCGCCCGTACGCCGGACCTCGTCGCCCTCCTTGATATCGAGGTAGTCGCCGAAGATGACGACACCGACCGAGCTCTCCTCCAGGTTGAAGACCTGGCCGAACTGGCCGTTCTCGAACTCCAGCTGCTCGGCGGCCATGGCGTTGGCCAGACCGTAGACGCGCGCGATGCCGTCACCGACCTCGAGCACGCGGCCGACCTCGGCCAGATCGACCTCGCCGCGAAAGCTGCGGATCTCCTCGGTCAACACCGAGGCAATCTCGTCGACTCGTAGTTTCATCGCTTCACCTGATTCTCAGTTGTCGAAGTAGCTCTTCTCACCATGCAGCTCCTGCGAGGCGCGCTCGAACAGACCCTCACGGGCGTCGTGGATCTGGCGCGCCAGGCTGCTGTCGATCTTGCGGTCGCCGATCTTGAGCACCAGCCCGCCCAGCAGCTCGGCGTCGACCTTCTCGATCAGCCGCGCCGTGCGGCCGGCGTAGCGGCTGGCGGTAACCGCGAGGCGCCGGCGCAGCTCGTCCGAGAGCTCCACGGCCGTCGTCACCTCGACGTCCACCTCGCCGCGTCGATGCTCGTTCTCCAGCCGGTAGGCCTCGGCCAGGGCCCGCAACAGTCTCAGACGGCCCTTGCCGTGCATGACCTGAAGCGTGTTCACCACCAGCTCGTTCGCCCGCGTGCGAAACGCCTTTTCGAGCGTCGCTGTGCGAGCCTCCTCATCCACCAGAGGCGAGGAGAGATAGCTCTCGAGCTCGGGATTGCCGACCAACAAGCCGGCCAGCTCGGCTAGCTCGCCCTCGATCTGGTCGGCTTCGGCTCGGTCGCTCGCCAGGGCCAGCAGGGCCCGAGCATAGACACCGGCCACCGCCAGCTCCTGTTCGTCCAGGCGCGCCAACTTCAGTTGCTCTCTATGTTGCCCAGCTCGTCGAGCGACTCGGCGATGAGGCGCTCGTGGTCTTTGGCATTGACCTCGCGCCTCAGAACGCGCCCGGCCAGCTCCGTGGCCAGCGAGGCGCTGACGGAGTAGAGCTCCTTGACCGCCGTCTGCTGGGCGATCTGGATCTCGCGCCTGGCCCGATCGACCATCTTGTCGGCCTCGCCGCGCGCCTTCTCCTCGATCTGCCGGCGCAGCTCGTCGCCATCACGGCGCCCCTCCTCGACGATCGCCGTCGCCTCGACACGGGCCGCCGTCAGCTTCTCCTCATACTCCTTGAGCCGGCTCTCGGCCGACTCGCGGTCGGCCTTGGCCTGCTCCAGGGACTCGCGGATGAACTTCTCGCGCTGCTGCAGGGACTCGAGCATCGGCCCCCAGGCGTACTTGCCGAGGACGAACAGCACCAGGCCGAAGATGACCAGCGTCCAGATGGCATTGCCGAGGTCTCCCGCGAAGATGTTGCTCTCGCCGCCTTCGGCCGCCAGGGCGGGCGTGGCCGCGACCCACAGCAGGATCGGAATCCAACGTCTCATCGTTGCCAGCTATTTGCCGGGCCGGTGGTGCGGGTCTCGGCAGGCCGGGTCCCACGCACCGAGCCGGCTGTTAGGCGATCAGGATGACGATCAGGGCGAAGAACGTAGCGCCCTCGATGAGCGCCGCCGTGATGATCATCGGGGTGAAGATCTGTCCCGCCACCTCGGGCTGGCGCGCCATTGACTCGACCGCGCTGCCACCGATTCGGCCGATGCCCGCGGCGGCGCCCATGATCACCAGACCGGCGCCGATGGCACCGCTCAGCTTGGCGGCACCGTCGGCCGACAGAAACGTGCCGCTGCCGGACTCGGCAGCCGTAGCCGTGGCCTCCACGGCCCAGGCCGCCGGAGCCAGAGTCAAGAACAGGCCCACAACCATCAGACCCAGAGCGATTTTCGAAAGTCTCTTGCTCATGTCGATCCACCCTCTCTTTCGTCAATCAGTGCGCGGCCGCTTCCTCGTGCTCGTCGTGATGGAAGACGACCGACATGCCAATGAACAGTGTTGTCAACAACGCGAAAATGAACGCCTGCAGGAAGGCGACGAAGATCTCGAGCATGCTCAGCGCCACGCTGCCCAGCACCACCGGCACCGCGACACTGTAGCCCAGAGCGGCGCTGGAGCTGCCGGCACCGAGGACCAGGCCGAGCAGCACCACCAGGATCAGGTGGCCGGCCAGCATGTTGGCGAACAGCCGGATGGCGAGGGCGAAGATCTTGGCCAGCATGCCCATGATCTCCACCACCAACATCAGCGGCTTCAACAACAGGGGGCCGGGCATGAAGTGCATCAGGTAGTCCATCCCGCCCAGGCGGATGCCGTTGACCACCATCATCACCAGGGTCATCAGCGCCAGGGTGCCGGTGACCCAGATGTTGGCGGTGGCGGTGCCGCCGATGTGGTAGCCGACCGCCAGCGGCGTGATGACTCCCAAAGGCACGAGGCCCAGCAGGTTCATCGTCAGGACGAAGAAGAAGACGCTCCATATGTACTTGATGAACCTGTCGGTGTGGTGCTCGAGCGCCGGCTCGGCCACCTGCTTGCGCAGGAACTCGCAGACCACCTCGATGAAATTGGCGAAGCCGGTGGCCACCAGGCCCTCGATGCCCTCCTGCCGGCGCCGACGCATCGCCCAGGGCAGGAACAGGCAGAGCAGCAAGCCCGACAGGATGGTCATGGCGATGTGGTCGCTGAGCACGGTGATCACACCGTTCGGCGTCAGCGCGCCGGCGTCCAACGGCACCTCTTTCAGCGGGTGCTGAACGACGTGGTCCAGTGGATTGCTAGCCATGTCCCCTCGATTGCCTCAGCCCGCACTCCACACCCTATGCATACCTCTACACTTCGACCTTGGGCTGCAGGTGTCGTCAGGAGTGAAAAGCGACTGCGGAAGCGGCGATTCCCTCGCCGGCCGCGGCGCGATTATAGCCGCTCGTGAAAGCCGTCACAACCGCCGCAGAACGGTCCGCGCAAAGCCGGTGTCGGCTGCCAGCAGGACCAGATAGCTGATCGCCAGCCAGAGCAGAAACGGTTTGCGCTCGGGGCCCAGAAACCAGATCACCGCACCCGCCAGAGCCGCCACGACGAGTAGTCTCAGGACCATCGAGGCGGTGAACCGCTTGAGGCCCTCCATGCCGGCGGCCCCCTTTGTGCCGCTGGTGCCGACCGTGGCGATCGGCAGGGCGCCGACCGCCGAGCCGATGAAGCTGACGAAGCAGGCCAGCAGCATCGCCGGCAGCGCCGCCTCGCCGGCGATCGAGCGGGTGGGCAGATAGCCCACCGCCAGCAGCACGACGGTCATGCCGGCAATCGCCGCCAGGAAGAGCAGATAGCGGCGCGCGGCACTCAACCGTCACCCTCCGCAGCGCCGCCCGCCTGCTCCTCGGCTGCTCGCTCCTCGTCCCTACGGGCGGCCTTCAGCGCCGAGCGGATGAAGTTGTACATGCCGCCGACAAAGCCGATCGAGGCGCAGATCACCACCGCCCATGGAGCGGTCTCCCAGCGACGGTCGATCCACAGACCCAACAGCGTGAAGCCGATCATCGCCGCGGCCAGCTCGATGCCGAGCCCGGCGAGACCCAGGTCGTGGCGCCGCCGCATCATGGCCGCGGCGCGTACTCGAGGCGGATCCGGGTACCGGGGGCCAGATCGGTCAGACGGTAGTCGATCCGTCGGCCGCCCTTGTGTGCCTGGACCAGGTCGTCGCCGATGGCGCCGACCGTCCAGCCGGTGGCGGGCAGGCGTTCGCCCAACCAACGGCGCACCACCGCGGGCGACTCGCCGGCGTCGAACTCCACCCAGGCGCGCCCTTCGGCGGGGCCGGCAAAGTCGACGACGCTCGAGGGCACGAACAGCGGCAGGTCGGGCGGCACGTCGCCGGGCACCAGGCCGGAGACCTGCGCCGCGCGCTGGACCGCCTGGAGGTCGCCCTCGGTGGAGAGCTCGGCGTCGATCGGCAGGTCGACGTCGACGGTCTCGAGCTCGACCGGCTCCTCTGGGGCGGGAGGAGCGCAGGCGGCGACCAGGCCAACGAGGAGAACCAGGGCCGAAGCACCCAGCTGAAGCGGTTCGAGAGATCTCTGCATTTTCCCTGGGCGCCTCGGGGCCGGCCGGCTTGGATGCGATGGGTAGGTTTTCCTCCGGACGCCTCGGGCTGTTCCTACTCTGGGAGGGCGGCCTTCGGCTCCGCTCTCCTCACGCCGGATCGGTGACGGACTCCGAGTCTGGCTACCATGCGTTCGTCGAGAGGCCTGCGGAAGAACCTACCCCTCGCCTCTGGCGCCAGCCTCCAGCAGTGGCTGAACAAACGGCGACAGCCTTCTCGAACCCTACCACCGGCCGTTGGAGATCCGGCTCGGCAGCCGAGCCAGGTCGGAGAGGTCGCCATCGCCATCCTCGCGGCTCAGGAGGAGGGCACGCATACCAACCGCACGAGCGCCTTCGACGTCCTGGCGGCGGCGGTCGCCGACGTGCAGAACCCGGGGCGGCGGCAGGTCGAGCCGGTCGAGGGCGGCGGTGAAGATGCGCTGATGGGGCTTCTCTGCGCCGACTTCCTGCGAGTAGACGACGACGTCGAGCAAGGGCGCCAGATCGAGTCCACCGAGCAGGCGCGGCAGGCGCTCGTCCCAGTTGCTGATCAGACCGAGGGTCAAGCCCAGGCGGCGCAGTTCGGCGAGCACTTCGCCAACCTCCGGGTAGACCTCCCAGGCATCGGGCCCGGCAAAGCGCTCGAACAGCTCGGCGGCCGCGAACGGCCCCGCCGAAGGTGCCTCGAGCCGCTCGCAGAACCTCTCGAGCAACCGCCGCCACCAGCCCCGGGCGCCCTGTGGGTGGGCGGTGAAGCGGTCGTGCGCCGGATGCGCCGCGCAATCGAGCTCGCGCCAGACCTCTCGCACGAGACCGGCGGCCCGCTCCGGCGCCACCTTCACCCCGTGCCGGCCCAACACCTCGGAGTAGATATCCCCCAGCCGCGGCGCATGGATCAGGGTGCCGGTGAGGTCGAAGGTGACGGCGCGCAGCACGGCTCGGGATCCCTTCCGGCTATGCTACGCCGGTGAGCCCGATGGCCCGCCTCACCCTCTCGGTCGCCCTGCTCTCGGCCTGGCTGATTCTGCTGCTCTCGGGCTTCGCCCTGGGCGGGGCGATCCACCTGCTGCTCCTGGGCAGTCTGGTGCTGTTTCCCTGGAGAGAGGCTCGAGACAGGCCCGAGAAGTAGAACGGCCGTTTTCAGCCGCGCCCGGCCGGCTTCTCTTTGTAGACGGACGCTCCGGCGACGGCCGCGCCGGGGATCTCGAAGAGGTTGAAGAGCAGGCTCAGGCCGACGATCTCGAGGGGAAAGACCCCGAGGTTGACGAAGTTGGCCCACAGCACCAGGACGAATAGCCAGAAGAACAGGGCGGTGATGATCGCAGTACGCGGCCCGGCGCCGAAGCGCCCGCAGAGTGCCGCATAGAGCCACATCATGAGCAGGCAGATAGCGAAGAGAACCAGGATATTGATCCACTGGAACCGCGCACCTTGCGGCAGGGGCCCGAAGCTCTCTGCCCACAGATCCGCCTCACTGATGCGGAACATGAGCTTCGCCGCACCCTCGACCACGATCTCCAACACCACAGCGGCGACCGCCGCAACTACAGCCGCCCACGCTACGCGCGGGTAGTTGATACCGCTCATGTTGTCCTCCTCGAGGACAAGCTACCGGCCGTTCCCGGACCGCGCGCCACCCTCGTGGGTGGGAGTCGAGGGGCAGAGCCGTCAGCGCTTTGGGACCGCCCGGCATGAGGCGTCGAGGGGTGGGTCCGCCAGGGGACGGCTCGGGCTTCCGCATGCCGAGACGATCCGGCGCGAGGAGAGCGGAGCCGAGGGCCGCCCTCCCAAACTAGGAACTGCCCGAGGCGTCCTGAGGAGAACCCGCCCACATCTCCAAGCCGGCCGGCCTCTTCGAGTTGACGCTCACCCCACCCGGCCGCCCAAGGGCAAAACCCCGCCCGCCCCTTGACACCCGCAATGCGCGCCTCGCCACCTCCGCAACGCAACGCCCCGCGCCACCAACCCGCCCGCTATTTGCGGTGGAGGCTCTTGAGGCGTTCGGTGGTGCGCAGGATGGAGTAGACCAGGGCGGCGACCCCCAGCCCGACGATCACCGCGTGTCGGGGGAAGAAACCGCGCCAGGCGACGAGCACCAGAACCGTCGCCGCGGCGGCGAGAACCGCCCAGATCACCTTGCGGGTCACGACCGCCTCCAGCCCTCGACGCCGCATTCCAGAACGCCGACATCGCTCACCTCGACCTCCAGCGCGTCGCCGTCGACCAGCGGGCCGACCCCCGCGGGGGTGCCGGTGAGGACGACGTCGCCGGCCTCGAGCGTCATCATCCGCGAAGCGTAGCTCAGAAGATCGAGGATGCCCCAGAGCATCTCGCGGCAGTGGCCGCGCTGGCGCTCCTCGCCGTTGATGCGGGTCACCACTTCGACCTCGTCGAGGTCGGGCTCCACCTGGATCGCCGGTCCCAGCGGGCAGAACGTGTCGAACGACTTGGCGCGGGCAAAGGTGGGATCGCGGCGCTGCAGATCGCGAGCGGTCACGTCACAGGCGCAGGTCAGGCCGAGGATGGCGTGACGCGCCTCGGCGGGCTCGGCGCGCTGCAGCCGATGGCGCAGCACCACGGCGATCTCACCCTCGAACTCGACCCTCTCTGACTCCGGCGGCAGCACCACCGGCGACTTCGGACCCACCACCGAGGAGGGCGACTTGAGGAAGAGCACCGGCTCCTCGGGCACCGGGTTGCCCAGCTCCTCGGCATGGGCGCGATAGTTGCGCCCCACGCCGACGATCTTGCCCGGCACCACCGGCGCCAGCAGCCCCAGCGGCCCGTCGCCCAACTCCCGCCCCAGCTCCCAGCCACCCGGCCGGCTCTCGAACGGATCCGAATGCAGCACTCGCAGGGCGCCCTCCTCGTCGGTGGAGGCGTAGAAGCCCTCGGGGCCGATGCGGTATAGAAGCATGGGGCCCGAGATTACGCCAAAGCACGCTGCGAAAGCAGCGCGCGCAGAATGGCTCCCCGTCCAGAGGGCCCGCCCCTCGGCTCCAAGCCGGCCGGCCCGAACCGCGATCCACTCCTGTCCCCTCGCCCGATGTCCGCGTAGCCCGCTACAAGCCGCTGGGACTGCTCGCCTCGTTCCGCACTCCCGCGGGTTCCGCGGACCGGCAGTGGGCCCCGCCGACACCTGAGGTCAGCGGACCGGTCTTGCTCCGATTCTTGGCGGTCGTCTTATCGCTCCACGAGGCGACATCCCAGCGGCTTTCCGCTCCGATGGTGGAAGAGCAGAGACGACCAAGGTGCCAGCACCGGAGGCCGGCCGGCCAGCACTCACCGATGGTCCAGCAAAGAGCGGTTACCGCTGCCGCCCCAGCACCAACAACCAGAGAAAGAACGGCCCCCCCAGAAGCGCCGTCAGCACCCCCACCGGCAGCTCGGCGGGCGCCATCACGGTGCGCGCGACGAGGTCGCAGATCGCCAGGAAGGCGCCGCCTCCGAACAGGCAGGCCGGCACCAGGTGCAGGTGGTCGTGGCCGACCCAGCGGCGCAGGATGTGGGGCACGATCAGGCCGACGAAGCCGATCGGCCCGGCCACCGCCACCAGCGCGCCCACCGCCAGCGAGGTGGCGCCGAGGACCAGCAGCCTGAGCCGCATCAGGTCGACGCCGCGGCTCGCCGCCAGCTCCTCGCCGGTCAGCAGCAGGTTGAGCTCCCAGCGGTGCACCAGCACCATGCCCGCAGCCAGCACCACCCAGGGCGTGAGCCACAGCAGCTCGCCGTAGCCCACCACCGCCAGCCCGCCCATCATCCAGCGCACCATGCGGAAGGTGCGGGTGAAATCGGCCAGGTACTGGACAAAGAGGATCAGCGCCGAGCAGGAAAGCGAGATGGCGATGCCGGCGAGCAGCAGGGTGCCGGTCTCGAGGCCGTGCCGGGTCGAGGCCAGCCCCAGGATGACGGCCGATACCGCCAGGGCACCGGCGAAGGCGGCGCCCGCCACGACGAAGAAGCCGGCCCCGCCGACCAGCTGCAGCGCCAGCACGGCGCCCAGCGCCGCGCCGCCGGCCACCCCCAGCGTGTAGGGCTCGGCCAACGGGTTGCGGAAAAGCGTCTGGAACGCCAGCCCGGAGACCGCCAGCACGCCGCCGGCGAGAACCGCCAGCAGAACCCGCGGCAGCCGCAGCTGCCAGAAGATGGCGCCGCTGGTCTCGTCGCCCGCCGCCAGCGCGGCCAGATCGAGGGGCTGACTACCCAGAAGAGGCGCCACCAGAATCACCGCCAGCCAGCCGGCGGCGAGCAGCCAGACGACCGCCGTGGGCCGCCTCATGCCTCGAGCCCGAGCACGGTCACCGGTCGTTCGCCGCCACGCACCGTCTCGAACGGCGCCTCGAAGAGCTCCATCAGCACCGCCTCGCGCAGCACCTCGGCGGGCCCGCCGAGGGCCAGGGCGCGGCCGTCGCGCAGCCCCAGCACGCGATCGGCCACCAGCGAAGCGAAGTTGAGCTCGTGGGTGGCGGTGAGCACGGTGCGCTCGCCGGCGAGTCGCAGCAGCAGGGCGGCGATCTCGCGCTGATGGCGCGGATCGAGATGGGCCGTCGGCTCGTCGAGCACCAGCAGCTCGGAGCCCTGGGCCAGGGCGGCCGCGATATAGACCGTCTGCAGCTCGCCGCCCGAGAGCCCGACCAGCGGCCGCTTGCGCAGATCCAGCGCACCGACCCTCTCCAGCGCCCGCTCGACGGCGGCGTAGTCCTCCGCCCGTGGCGCCAGCCGCCAGCGTCTGAGATGGGGATAGCGGCCGAGCAGCACCAGCTGCTCGACCGTCAGCGGCACCCGCGCCGGCCGCACCTGCGGCACGTAGGCGATGCGCCGCGCCAGCCCGGCGCGGCTCAGCCGCGCATAGGGCTGGCCGCCCCAGAGCAGCTCGCCGTCGCTGGGGGCCAGCAGACCGGTCACCAGCCGCAGCAGGGTCGTCTTGCCGGCGCCGTTGGGCCCCACCACCGCCAGGCACTCGCCGCGCCGGATCTGCAGATCGATCGGCCCCAGAATACGCCGGTCGCCGGCTCGCCAACCGAGCCGCCGGGTCAGCACCAGGGGATCGCCGCTCACCGGCAGGCCTCGAGAGCCTGGCGCAGCCGGCGGTAGAGATCGGCCAGCCGGGGTCCCGGGGTGAGCACTTCATAGCCGTCGATGACCGTGACGCAGGTATCGGCCAGGTCGAGGCCCGGAGCCGTCAGCCAGTCGCTGCGCAGGCGCTGGCGCTGGGCGGGGCTCAGCGGTTCGCCCTGCAGCTCGACGAGCGCCCGTGGCCGCCGCCCGACGAACGACTCGAGACCGACCTGGGGATACGGCTGACCGGCGTCGGCAAAGACGTTGACGACCCCGAGCCGCGACAACAGCTCGTCGAGGTAGGTCCCCGGAGCCGCCACCAGCACCGTCGCCAGCTGTCCCGGCTGCCGGCCGACCACCAGGGCCGTAGCGGGTGGATCCGCCAGCGGCGCCGGCGCCAGCTCGTGGCGCAGCCGGTCGACCAGGCGGCGTCCGGCCGCGGGCACGCCACAGCGCTCGGCAATCGCCATCGCCGCCCCCTCGACGTCCTCCAGCGTGTCGCTGGGAACCTCCAGCACTTCGATGCCGAGCGCCCGCAGCCGCGCGCCGAGATCGCTCTGGCTGGGCAGCACGATCGCCAGGTCCGGCTCGAGGGTGGCGATGGCTTCGAGGTTGGGATCGAACAGGCCGCCCAGCCGGGGTAGGGCGGCGGTCTCCGACGGCCAGTTGCTGTAGTCGTCCACCCCCACCAGGCGATCGCCCAGGCCGAGCGCGAAGACCGTCTCCGTGATGCTGGGCGCCAGGCTGACGACCCGCCTCTCGGCGGCCATGGCGCCGTCTTCCGGCCCACCACCACAGGCCACCGCCGCCAGCAGCAGCGCCAGGAGCACCCAGCACCGCCGGCCCGAGGTCAGAACGCCCACTCGAGGCCCGCCATCAGGCGCCGCCCGGGAGCCGGGGTGAGGAAGACGTCGTTCCGCCCGGCGGCGAAGTCGAAGGCGAAGATGCCGCGGCTCTCGTAGCTCTCATCCAGCAGATTGCGCGCCTCGACGAACAGCACCGCGCCGCCCGCCGCGCCGGCCGCCGTCGCCCGGCGGCCGAAAGACGGCGACCAGGCCAGCCGCGCGTTGACCACCGCATAGGCGTCGAGCTTGTCCCGGGTGTTGGCCTCGTCGTTGTCCAGCACCTGCTCCCCCACCCAGACGCCGTCGATCCGCAGCCGCAGATCGTTGCCCAGCCCACCCTCGAAACCCACCGCCAAACGCTCGTCGGGCACCAGCGGCAGCGACTTGCCGCGATTGGCCCCGCCGCGCAGCTCGGTGTCCATCAGGGTCAGATTGGCGAAGAAGCGCGACGAGTCGCCGAGGGGCAGGCTCACGGACGTCTCGACACCGCTCCGGCGAGCGCGGCCGGCGTTGACGTTGGCGCCGAACAGGCCGATCGGCGAGCCCGGATCGAAGATGATCTCGTCACGGGTGTCGATGCGGAACCCCGCCACCTCGATCCGGCCGCCACCGTCGAGCTGCCGGCGGATGCCCATCTCCCAACTCTCGGAGTCCTCGGGCTGCAGCTCGGTGTTGCTGCCGAACAGCGGGAAGGAGAACAGCTCCTCCACCGTGGGCGGCAGGAAACCCTCGCCGAAGGAGAGATAGACCGCCGACCTGTCGCCCGGGCTCCAGCTGGCGCCGGCCCGCAGAGAGAGCTCCGAGTAGGTCCGCGCCGCCCCGTTCGTCGGATCGGGGGTGCGCTCGACATAGCCGACCTCGTCGCGGTCGTAGCGCAGACCGGTCACCAGGGTCCACCGCGGCCGCGGGCTCCAGGAGTTCTGCGCGAACAGCCCCAGCGCCTGCCGCCGGGCGGTGTTGTCGGAGCCCAGGCCCGCGGCGTCGACGCGGCCCGGGTCGCCGGGCGAGGTGAAGAAGCCGCGCGCGTCGGTATCGCCGTCGAGCCACTCGACACCACCGCTCAGCCGGTTGCGCCAATCGCCGGCGCTCCAGACGCGCTCGGCCTGGACCGTCGAGCCGACGACGGCGGCCTCGGAGTCGAGGAAGAAGCCGCCGAAAAGCGGCGCCGCCCGACCGGTGGTCAGGATCTCGGAGTCCCGCGAGCGCACATAGAGATTCGCCGCCAGCGACACCTCTCCTGCCAGTGGTCCCTGAAAGCTGACCGCGGCCTGCGTGAGCCCCTCGCCGAGCTGGTCGAGCCGGTTGAACGGCGCCCGTTGGCGATCGCTCCCGAGCTCGGTGCGGGTCAGCGCCCCTGGGGTGCCCAGATTCTCTTCGGCATCGACCACCGACAGCTCCAGCCGGCGGCCGCCGCCCAGATCCCAACCCAGCTTGCCGGCCAGCCGCCGCAGCTCGCCGCCGGAGTTGTCGCGGAAACCGTCGGTCTCGTAGAACGAGCCGGCCAGAAAGAGGTCCGCGCGCCCGACTCTGTGCCGCACGTCGCCTGTCGCCTCGAAGCTGCCGAAGCCGCCGGCCGCCAGCGACAGCGAGCCGCCGGGGTCGGGCCGACCGGTCCACAGGTTGATCACTCCGGCCTCGGCGCCGCCGCCGGCCAGCGCGGCGGTGGAGCCACGGGTGATCTCCACCCGTTCGAGCGCCGCCAGCGGCACCAGCTCCAGCACCAGGGCGTTGCCGCGCGGATCGTTGAGCGGTACGCCGTCGAGAAACAGCTTGGTGCCCGAACCGGTGAAGCCCCTCAGGTCGAAGCTCTTGGCGAGATCGTTGCCGACCTGGTCGTAGACCACGACTCCCGCCTCGAGGGCCAGCAGCTCCTGCAGAGTGCGCGACCCGGACCGGCGGATCTGGTCACGATCGAGCACCGTCACGTGTGCCGGTACGCGGTGCAGGCTCTCGGGCTCGCCTCTGAGCCGGGTGTCGGTGACCGTCAGCCGCTCCTGGATGACGATCGGCCTCCCCGCTTCTTGCAGCTCTTCGCCTTGATGATCGGGCGGCTCCGCCACTGCCGGAGCGGCCCCGGGCAGAGCAACGGCCAGGAGCAGCGCCACCAGCGCGCGTCCCGGCCAACCAGGTCTGTGCGCCGGCGCCGCTGCCCCGCGGCGCCGATCCAGGGCGAGCAAGTTGTCCATACGGACCTCCCTGTTGCGGAAAGAACGACGCCCCACCTCGGGAGAGAAGGTGGGGCAGCTGTGGGCCGGCCCTCCCCACTCCCCGGGGGATCGGCTCCGCGCGGTGCGCGGACCGAGGCGTCGGACGTCGAGGCAGGTTTCCTGGCTTCCGGATCGACCTACTCCCGGACCTTCCCACGCGGCCGACCAGGGTCCCCAGGGGACCGCGATCCGGCGCCGCGCAGTGGCTCTTCCGGTTTCGTACCCGGTAACAGTGGCGGGGGCCGCGCCGGTTTTCCACCGGCTTCCCTCACCCGGCCCCGCCTAAGGGCGGCGGCCGGTCACCACGACGTCTCGGTTGTCAACGAAGCGACCCCACCAGTGGGGCCGCGATCACTCATTGGGAGATCGGCGGCTCGATAACCCCCGGTCCGGCCCCGGCCAGCGGCGGGGTCGTGGTGGTCGTGAAGCCAAGCGGAATGCCGCCCCCCGTGTTGGGCTCGGCGAACTGCTGCACGTTGAACGGCGGCGCCTGCTGCGGGCTCTGCTGGCTCTCGAGGTAGTTGAGCAGCCGGGTGGCTGGATCCTGTGCCTCGGTCTCTTCGCCCGGCACCTCGGCGTCGTTTGGCGCCGTACCGATGAGGATCGTCGTGGTGTTGATCACCTTGCCGAAGCCGCGCGCCTCGATGTGCGAGACGACGCTTTCGATGGCGGCGATCGGCAGCGCGATCCAGTTGCCCGTCTCGGTAGCCACCAGCACCTTGTCACCACCCTCCGCGGCCAGTTGCGGCCGGTAGAGGGAGTCGAACTCGTTGCCGTTCTTGAGCTTGATGGTGTGGTACTCCGCCGCCGCGGGCAGCACGGCCAGCAGCGTCAGAGCGCCCAGCAGAAACAGTGCGACTCGGGTCGTCTTCATCGTTCTTCCTCCCTCAGATCGGTCGGAACGCGTCGCATTCTAGCACGCACCACTCTGCCCAACCGCTCGCCGGCGCGCTGTGGACGGCTCCACTTTCGATTCCGTGCCCGTCGCGCTCGGTTCTGATCCGACACGCGGCTCGGAGATTCGAGCCGGTCGCAGTGGCGGCGAGCGGGATCCTGGGCTGGAGGCCGGTCAACTCCCCGGCCCCGACGATGAGGGGGAGAGGGTGGCGCGCCCTAGAGGATTCGAACCTCTGACCTTCGGCTCCGGAGGCCGACGCTCTATCCAGCTGAGCTAAGGGCGCGTTGAAGAAAGAAACTGGGGTGAGCGAAGGGGGTCGAACCCTCAACCACTGGAGCCACAGTCCAGCGCTCTACCATTGAGCTACGCTCACCAGATTGGCCTGCCTGGAGGGACTCGAACCCCCGACCCGCGGCTTAGAAGGCCGCTGCTCTATCCAGCTGAGCTACAGGCAGCGGCTTTCCGGGTTGCGTGACCTCCTCCTGGTGGCGCGACCGACCTGGGGGGCCGGGGTACTTCGGGGCGCCGAGATTTGAACTCGGGACCCCCTGCTCCCAAAGCAGGTGCGCTACCAGGCTGCGCCACGCCCCGACAAGACGGCGAGAGTTTAGCACGGGGCAAGCGGGCCTAGAAGCCGTAGAATCTCCCC
>CALZJC010000017.1 GCA_945787525.1 Thermoanaerobaculia bacterium
CCTTCCGCAGCCACCTCGACGGCGCCGAGCTGCGCTTCACGCCCGAGTCGGTGGTCGAAGACCAGCGCCGGTTGGGCGTCGACGTCGCCATGATGCTCGACGAGTGCCCGCCCTATCCGGTCGAGCGCCGGCTGGCGGAGGCGGCGCTCGAGCGCACCAATCGCTGGGCCAGGAGGGCGCAGGTAGCGTGGGATCGCGCGCCGGGCGCCGGTGGCCTGTTCGGCATCGCCCAGGGCTCGGTCTTCCCGGAGCTGCGCGAGCGCGCCGCCGCCGAGCTGACGAAGCTGGACTTCGACGGCTACGCCATCGGCGGCGTGAGCGTCGGCGAGCCCACCGCCGAGCGCCGCGCCATGGTCGAGGTGACCGCGCCGGCCCTGCCCGAGGATCGGGTCCGTTATCTGATGGGGGTGGGTACTCCGGTCGACATCGTGTCGGCGGTGACCCATGGCGTCGACCTGTTCGACTGTGTTCTGCCGACGCGCAACGCCCGCCACGGCCTGCTGTTCACTCGTCAGGGCGTGCTGCGGATCAAGAACGCCCGCTTTCGCGGCGACCAGCGGCCGATCGACGAGGCCTGCGGCTGCCCCGCTTGCCGGCACTGCGGAAGAGCGTTTCTGCACCATCTGGTGCGCAGCGGCGAGATCACCGGGGCGGTACTGGGGTCGCTGCACAACCTGCGCTTCTATCTTGACTTTATGACGGAGGTCAGGGAAGCTATCGCGTCCGGCCGGCTGGCCCAAATGGCTGCCGGCGTCGCCGATCGCTACGGCGCCGACAGCACCTCGGATAGCCGGCTTTCCCCTGAATCCAACGTCGAGAAGTAGCGATTAGGGCGGCGCCTTCCCGGCCGGCCATCGAGCGGAGACACCAGCGATGCAATTCCATCCGGTCCACCTGATACCGATCGCCTTCGCCGAGGGCTCGTCGACCTCACCGCTGATCCAGTTCCTGCCATTCATCTTTGTCTTCGCCATCTTCTACTTCCTGCTCATCGCACCCATGCGCAAGCGCCAGAAAGCGCTGCAGGCGTTGATCGGCGCCCTCAAGAAGGGCGACAAGGTGGTCACCAACGGCGGCCTCTATGGCGAGGTGGCGGCGGTGCAGGAAGACATCGTGATCCTCAAGCTGGCGGACAACATCAAGGTGCGGGTCGCCAAGTCGGCGATCTCGGGGCTCGAGGGCGGCTCGGAGACCGGAGGCAAGTGATGAGCCGGGCGCTGCTCTGGAAGGGCCTGCTGATCGCCGTGATCGTGGCGGTCTTTGCCTGGTCGGCCTATCCCCTGGGCGAGGAGCTCAATCTCGGGCTCGATCTCCAGGGAGGCATCCATCTCGTGCTGCAGGTGCAGTCCGAGGACGCCGTGCGATCCGAGACCACCAAGGACATGGACCGGCTGTTGCAGGAGATGCGCGAGGACGACATGAGCGGCGTCGAGGGCAGCCAGACCTCCAGCTCGGTCTTCGAGCTGAGCGGCGCGCCCGCCGACCGGGACGCCGAAGTGGGAGAGATCGTCGACGACTATCTGCCCGGCTGGAACTGGCAGCGCCGGGGCGATCGGCTGCAGTTCTCCATGCAGCCGCAGAACGTGTCCGAGATCCGCAACCTGGCGGTCAAGCAGGCGCTGGAGACGATCCGCAACAGGGTCGACGCTTTTGGCGTGGCCGAGCCGGTGATCCAGCGACAGGGCCTCGAAGGCAGCGATCGGCTGGTCGTCCAGCTGCCCGGCGTGGACGACCCGGAACGCGTCAAGCGGCTGATCAAGAACACCGCTTTCCTGGAGTGGCGTCTGGTGGACTACCCGCCCGGCGGCGGCGGCGTGTCGTCGCGCGAGCAGATCGAGGCCCACTACGGTGGCCGTGTGCCCGACAACCTGGAGATCATGACCGGTCCGCTCCAAGACGCATCGGGCGCGACGGTCGGAACCCAGTACTACGCCGTCGCGGATCGGCCGGTGCTCACCGGCCGCGACCTCAAGACGGCGCGACCCGGGCAGGGACAGTTCAACCAGCCGGTGGTCAACTTCTTCCTGACCCACGAAGGCGGCCAGATCTTCTCCCAGGTGACCGGCGACAACGTAGGCAAGGGGCTGGCGATCATCCTCGACGGCAACGTCGTGACGGCCCCCAACATCAAGAGCCAGATCGGCGATACGGGCCTGATCGAAGGGTCGTTCACCCGCCAGGAGGTGGAGGACCTGTCCACCGTGCTGCGCTCTGGCGCCCTGCCCGCCGGCATCACCTACCTCGAGGAGCGCACGGTGGGCCCGTCGCTGGGCCAGGACTCCATCGACCGCGGGCTGCGCGCCGGCGCCCTCGGGCTGGCGCTGGTGGTGCTGACGATGCTGCTGGTCTACAAGGGCACCGGCATCAACGCCGTGCTGGCCCTGGGGCTGAACATGGTGCTCATCTTCGGAGCCCTGGCCTACTTCAACGCCACCCTGACGCTGCCCGGGATCGCCGGCATCGTGCTGACCATCGGCATGGCGGTCGATGCCAACGTGCTGATCTTCGAGCGCATCCGCGAAGAGCTGCGTCACGGCCGCACCGTCAAATCGGCCGTCGACGCCGGCTTTGGCAAGGCGCTCTCGTCGGTCCTGGACGCCAACGTCACCACCCTGATCGCCGCCCTGTTTCTCTTCCAATTCGGTACCGGCCCGATCCGGGGCTTCGCCGTCACCCTGTCGATCGGCATTCTCGCTTCGCTGTTCACCGCCATCTTCGTCAGCCGTTGGTTGTTCGACGTGGTGCTGTCGCGGCGCCGGCGGGTGGAACGCCTGTCGATCTAGCGGGGCTTCTTCCGTCATGGAATTCTTTCGCGACACGAGTATCGACTTCATGGGCCGTCGCCGCTTCTTTGTGGTGGTGTCCGGGGTGCTGCTGCTGATCTCTATCTTCACGGTCTTCGTCGGTGGCAAGCTGAACCTGGGCATCGACTTCGCGGGCGGCACCCAGCTGAACCTCAAGTTCCGCCAGGCGCCGGTGGTCGAGGAGCTGCGCACGGTGGTCGCCGCGGCCGGCATCGCCGAGACCCAGATTCAGCAGTTCGGCGAAGCCGAGGCCAACTCCGTGATCATCAAGACGCCGACTGTCGAGGGCAGCCAGGAGGGCAGCCGCGAGCTCATCGTCGAGACGCTCGATCAGCGCTACAACGCGGACAACGGCAACCGGTTCGATCTCAATCGCCAGGGCGTCGACGCATTGCGCGACCTGCTGCTCGACCTGGACCCGGATCAGTTGCGGGTCAGCGACGAGGTGGCGGCCAGCCAGCACTACGACGAGGTCGCCCAGGCGGTCATCGCGGTGCGCCGTGAGCAGGGCCTGATCGACGGTTGGGAGGCGTTGGAGGCGGCACCCGGCGTCGAAGCCGGCACGGTCGATGCCTTGCGCGAGCGCGCGGCGCTCGGCAGCTTCGCGGTTCTCGGTGCCGAGAACGTCGGTCCGATGATCGGCGCCGAACTGCGCCAGAAGGGGATCCTGGCGGTGGTGCTGTCGCTGCTCGGCATGCTGGTCTACATCTGGTACCGCTTCGAGCTCCGGTTCGGCATCGGCGCCCTGGTCGCGGTCACCCACGACGTCCTGATCGTCCTGGGCCTCTATGCCCTGGCAGGCTACGAGCTCAACCTGACGACCATCGCCGCCTTCCTGACCCTGGTCGGTTACTCGGTGAACGACACCGTGGTGGTCTTCGACCGGGTGCGCGAGAATATTCGTCGGCGCCGGCGGCAGCCGCTGGAAGAGGTGATGAACCTGAGCCTCAACCAGACCCTATCGCGCACGGTTCTGACCTCCGGCACCACGTTGCTCGCCCTGGGATGCCTGCTGGCCCTCGGCGGCGAGGTTCTGCGAGGTTTCGCCTTCATCCTGACGCTCGGCATCGTGGTTGGCACCTACTCCTCGATCTTCGTCGCCAGCCCGTTCGCGCTTCTCTGGGAAAAGTGGTTCGGGGTCGAGGCGAAGGCCCGCCGCAGCGCCGCCTAGCCGGGTCGCCACCGCACCGGGTGGCGCAGAGCGCCGACTGCGGATAGCCGGCCGTCTATAATCCCGCCCGAGGGCCGTTGCGCCCTTCTGTGCCATCGGGAACGGCAACGGCAGAGACGATGGCGACCGCTCGCCGACGCAGATCGCGCAACCGACTCAAGCCGCCCGTCGAGCCTCGGTCGGGCGTCGAGCTGGATGACATCTTCCAGCGCTTGCGCGAGTCGGGCCGCGCCTTCGACGAAGAGCGTCTGCGCCGGGTCTACGAGTACTCGCTGGCCAAGCACGGCGATCAGATGCGGGCGTCGGGCGAGCCCTACGTCACCCATCCGCTGCACGTTGCCTACCTGCTGGCCGAGCTCGGCTTCGACGAGGTCTGCGTGGCGGTGGGGCTGCTTCACGATGTGCTCGAGGACACGCTGGCGGAGCGCGACGAGCTGCGTGACGAGTTCGGCGAGGAGCTGGCGCGGCTGGTCGACGGCGTCACCAAGATCGGCCGCCATGCCTACGTGCAACGAAACGAGGTGCAGGCCGAGACGTTTCGCAAGCTGATCCTGGCCTCGGCCGAGGATATCCGCGTGATCCTGGTGAAGCTGGCCGACCGGCTGCACAACATGATGACCCTCGAGCATCTCGAGCCCGAGTCCCGGGTGCGGATCGGCCGGGAGACCCTGGAGATCTACGCACCGATCGCGCTCAGGCTGGGCATGTCCAGGCTGCAGGGTGATCTCCAGGATCTGGCTTTCTACTACCTCTATCCCAAGCAGTTCGAGACTCTCGACTCGCGAGTCAAGGAGAAGCTGAAGATCGGCCGCACCGCCAGCCGCAAGATCAGCGATCGTCTCCAGAAAGAGCTCGCCGAGGCGGGGATCGAAGCCGACATCAGCTCGCGCCTCAAGCGCTACTACTCGATCTTCAGCAAGCTGCGGCGGCAGGGCATCGACATCTCGCAGCTCTACGACTACCTCGCCTACCGTGTGGTCACCGGATCGATTCGCGACTGCTACGCCGCGCTGGGCGTCGTGCACCAGGCGTGGCGACCGGTCCCGGGACGGTTCAAGGACTACATCGCGATGCCCAAGCCCAACCTGTACCAGTCGATCCACACGACGGTGCTGAGCGACAGCGGGCAGCCGTTCGAGGTCCAGATTCGCACCCAGGAGATGGATCTGGTGGCCGAGGAGGGCATCGCGGCGCATTGGCGCTACAAGGCCGGCCGCGAGACCGGCACCGGCGATCACAACATCGTCTGGCTGCGCCAGCTGATCGACTGGCAGCAGGAGGTCGACGATCCGCGCGCCTTCATGTCGGCTCTGAAGATCGACCTCTATCCGCACGAGGTCTACTGCTTCACCCCCAAGGGCGACGTGTTCACTCTTCCGCGCGGCGCGACGCCGCTCGATTTCGCGTACAAGATCCACACCGATCTGGGCCACCATTGCGTCGGGGCGCGGGTCAACGGCAAGCTGGTGCCGCTCAAGACGGCGCTGCGCAACGGCGACATCATCGAGATTCGCACCAGCCCCGGCCGCGTGCCGAGCCGCGACTGGCTCAGCTTCGTCGTCACCTCACGCGCCAAGAGCAAGATCCGCAACTGGCTCAACACCGAGCAGAAGAAGCGCGCCATGGAGATCGGGCGCCGGATGCTCGAACGCGAGCTACGCAAGCACAAGCTGAGCCCGAAGAAGATCCTCGGCGGCCAGCGGCTGGCCAAGTATCTGGTCAGCGAGGGGCTGGCGAGCAACGAAGACCTGCTCAGCAGGATCGGGTTTGGCAAGCTGGCGCCGCGTGTGGTGCTCGACCGGGTGCTGGATGCCGAGCAGCTGGCGGTCGAGGCCGAGGCGCCGGGCGCGTTGCGTCAGGCCGTGGCGAAGATGCTGCCGTTCGGTAGTTCGCCGGTCACCGTGCGCGGTTCGGGGGATCTGCTGACCTTTCTGGCAAAGTGCTGTAATCCACTGCCAGGGGAGGAGATCGTCGGCTACATTACTCGTGGCCGCGGAGTTTCGGTCCACTCGGTCGAGTGCAGCAACGTCAAAAACCTGCTCTACCATCCCGATCGCGAGATCGAAGTCGAGTGGGCGCGGCAGGACGACGAGGTCTTCCCGATCATGCTCAGCATCGAAACCGAGGACGAGCCGGGCATGCTGGCGCGGCTCACCGAGGTGATCGCGCGGCTCGGCGGCAACATCCGCCATATCGAAGCCGCCGCGCCGGAGCCGGGCCGCGGCCAGATCGACGTCGTCGTCGAGGTGCGCAACCGGCGCCACCTGGAGAAGCTACGCCAGGCGCTGCGAGGTGTTTCCGGGGTGCGTGAAGTGGATCGTCGGATGGGAGGAGTGGCGGGCTGATGACTCAGGCCTGGGTAGCTTCGCCGTCCTCCGGCTGCCAGCTACGGGCGGCCGGCTTCTGGACCTTGCCGTCGCGGATGCAGCGAGTGCAGACCCAGATTCGGCGGGTGACACCGTCCACCACGGCCCGCACCCGTTGCAGGTTGGCGCGGAAACGCCGCGAGGTGACGTTGTGTGCGTGGCTGATGCTCCGCCCGGTGACGGTCTTCTTGCTGCAGATTGCGCATTGCTTGGACATGTCTTGGTCTCTCCTCCGCAGGAGGGCGGAAAGAAGAAAGCATACCACGAAGAGCTGGCGGCCACGGAGCAGCTGTGCAGCGCGGCCTTGACACCCCCTCGCGTTCTTGCTAGCTTGCAGCGATCCTTTAACTATTTGCCGCAAACTACGATAAACACTACGTTTCCGAGGAGCTGGCAAATCACGTGTTCTGGTCCCGATCGAAAGGCGTAGTCGGAGTCGACATCGGCAGCTCGGCGGTGAAGCTGGTCGAGCTGTCAGAGCGCAAGGGGCAGTTCCATCTCCTGCGCGTGGGCGTCGAGCCGCTGTCGCCCGAGGCGATTGTCGACGGCTCGATTCTGGATTCCTCGTTGGTGGTCGACGCCATCAACCGTCTGGCCGACGAGGCCGGCGTCAAGAACCAGAACTTTGCCACTTCGGTCTCGGGCCACTCGGTGATCATCAAGAAGATCGAGGTGCCGGCGATGCCGGAGGAAGAGCTGGCCGAGTCGATCCAGTGGGAGGCGGAGCAGTACATCCCCTTCGACATCAACGACGTGCGGCTCGACTACATGGTGCTGTCGACGCCGGAGCCGGGTCGCGATTCGATGGAGGTCCTGCTGGTTGCGGTGAAGCGCGACAAGGTGAACGACTACGTGTCGGTGATCAGCCAGTGCGGCAAGACCGCCGCGACCGTAGACCTGGACGTTTTCGCCGTGCAGAACGCCTACGAGGCCAACTACGACGTCGACGACACCAAGGTCGTGGCGCTGATCAACATGGGCGCCGGGGTCACCAACATCAACATCATCGCCCGTGGCGCCACCGTCTTCTGGCGCGACATCTCTTTTGGCGGCAACCAGTTCTCCGAGGCTCTGCAGCGCGAGTTCAACCTCTCGTTCGAGCAGGCGGAGCACGTCAAGCGCGGCGGCCAGATCGAAGGCTGTTCGCCGGCTGAAGCGCGTTCCGTGCTGGACGCCGTGTCGACCGAGATGGCGGCCGAGATCCAGAAGACCTTCGACTTCTTCGCCGCGACCGCGGCCCAGGAGGCGGTCGATGAGCTGGTGCTTACCGGCGGCTGCGCCCTGACGCCGAACCTGCCGCAGATCCTGCAGGAGCGATTCGGCGTGCCGACCGAGTTGATGAACCCCCTTTCCAAGGTGTCCTTCAAGGAAAGCGACTTCGACTCTCAGTGGCTGCAGTCGATCGCACCGATGCTGGCCGTGGCTCTGGGTCTGGCGGTGCGCAAGGTGGGGGACTGAGTCGTCATGATCCGCATCAATCTGCTGGCCGAAGGCAAGAAGCCGGTCGTCACCAAGAAGAAGCAGACGACCGAGGGTGGCTTGAAGGCCATCCTGCAGAGCGAGAACTTCGCTTTCTATGTACTTATGGGGGTCACGGCCCTCGGCCTGCTGGTGGTTGGTGGCCGCTACGGCTTGCTGGAAAACCGCATCTCGACTCTCGCCGAGGAGGTCCAGACCTTCCAGAAGGAGGTCGACGAGCTGGCGCCGATCATCAAGGAGGTCGAGGAGTTCAAGGCCAAGAAGGTCGAGCTCGAGCGCAAGGTCCAGGTGATCAACCGCCTCAAGGCCAATCAGCGCGGTCCGGTGCGCATCATGGACTACGTGTCGCGGGCCCTGCCTGAGCTGTTGTGGCTCAACCGTCTGCAGGTCGGCAGCCAGTCCATCACCATCAGTGGTGAAGCATTCAACACCAACGCTGTGGCGAACTTCATGGAGAATCTGGACCGTTTCCCGGAGTTTCGGGAACCGGTGCTGAGAGACACTTCGCAGAAGGGCAGCATCTACACGTTCACCCTGAGCTTGAACTACGACTTCTCTAGCGAGGTCGAGGAGCCCGCGGCGGCGGGCTAGGAGTCATCCGGTGCAAACGGGACTCGAAGGCAAACCCTGGTATATCGGCGCGGTGATCGGCGCGGTACTGGCCGTGATCCTCTACTTTGCTGGTAACGCGATGATCCTGAAACCGCGTGAAGACCAGATTTCAGCGCTCGAAAACCGCCGCGCCACGCTGCAGGAGAAGATCCAGGAAGGCCGCGCCGCAAAGCAGCAGCTGCCACGTTTCCGCGAAGAGGTGCGCAAGCTGGAGCTGGAGCTGGATCGACTGCTGCGCATCCTGCCGGCGCGACGCAACACACCGGAGCTGCTGCGCCGCGTGCGGTCGTTGGCCGAGCAGGGTGATTTCTCGCTGCTGCGGTTCACGCCCGGCGGCTTCATTGAACGCGATTTCTACAGTGAGTGGCCGATCTCGATCAACCTGCGCGGCGGCTACCACAATCTGGCGCTGTTCTTCGACGAGATCGGACGCTTTTCCCGCATCATCAACATCGAAGGCCTGCGCATCGATGCCAACCGGCGCGGCAGCAGCTCACGGCATACGATCAGCGCCACGTTCAGCGCCAAGACCTTCGTCTACCAGGAGGCCGAGCCGATCGAGGAGACCGGCGCGGCGGGTGCGGGAGGTGGCCGATGAGTCGCTTTCGGCTCGTGATGGTGCTGCTCGCGCTGGCGGCCGGCCTGGTGGCCGGCGCAGTCGTGGCGCAGCAAGCGGCGGGGCCGCCGGTGCCGGAAGCGGACATCGACTCGATTCTCGCCGCCGAGGAAGAGATGCTGGCCGGTGGCGGCTACAGCTACGAGGTGGGCGAGCGGCGTGATCCGTTCAAGTCCCTGCTGGCTGCCCGTGAGCCGGCGGAGCTGCGCGGCCCCAGGCCCGAAGGCATACCCGGGCTGCTGATCGACGAGATCGACCTCACGGGGATCTTCGTCACGCCTGAGGGGCCGGTGGCGCAGGTAGTGTCGCCCGAGCAGGATCGCAGCTACCTGCTGCGCGAAGGCGACCAGCTTTACGATGGCGACGTGGTGCGAATCTCGCAGGATTCCGTGGTCTTCAAGCAGATCCTCGACGACCCGACGGCTCTCAAGCCTTTCCGCGAGGTGCAGAAGCAGCTCAACCCGTGAGCTGGAGGCGAGCGACAATGCGAAAGGTCGTAACCATGCACGGCATAAACGCGGCGAGTGGCCGAAGAAGGCTCGCCTGTGCGTTGACGGCGTTGGCGCTAGCTGCTTGCAGCGGCGCGCCGGCGCCGCAGCCCACATCCGCGATTGCCGGTGACTCCTCGGCAAGCGTCGGCGCCATTGCGGCGCAGGTCGAGGTCGAATCGGTACACCTGAAATCAGACGCGGCGGGCGCGACGGTCGAGTTGCTGACCAACGGGCCGCTGGTCTGGACCACCTACCGCGACAGCGACGAGAACCTCGTCGTAGAGCTGCCCAACAGTCGCACTGCCGACGGGCTCGCCGCTCAGATGCCGGATGAGGGTCTGGTGGCCGCCGTCCGCTTCGAGCAGGAGGAGAACGGGGTGCGTCCATTGACCCGGGTGGTGATCGCCACTCGGGCGCCCGCCGAGCACGCGATAGCCGCCGACGGCTCGCGGCTGGTGGTCGAGCTGGACCCGACCGATCCGGACTGGGCGATGGCACTGGCCGAGGCCGACGAGCCGGCGATGGAGATGGCGGGCGACATGGCGGAAGAGGCCCCGGAGGCGCCGGTCTTTCCGGTCGAGGTGACGGTCCGAGAGCCGGTCGTCGAGCGCCGGGTGCCCGCGCTGCCCGCCACACGTCTCGTGGGCGTCGAGGTGGAAGGCTCCGGCCAGGTGATCCACGTCCTGGGCGATGGCGAGTTCTACCACTCGAGCTTCAGCCTGGAGAACCCGGATCGCTTCGTGGTCGATCTCGTCGGGGTCGTGAACGCCGCGCCGCAGCCCGCCGTCGTGGTTGGTGGGGCGCTGGTCGACCGAGTGCGCCTGGCGCAGTTCAAGTCGCAACCGGAGCTCATCGCCCGTGTCGTGGTCGATCTGAGTGGCGCGGCGACGCCTGAGATCGTCAGCGACGGAGGCGGGCTCAGCCTGAGATTCGGCGCCGCTCCGACCACGACGCTCGCCGAAGACCTGATGGTCGAGCCGGCGGCGGAAGCGTACGTCGAGGAGGCGATGGGGGGTGACGAGGCGATGGCCGCCGCGCCGACCTATGCCGAGCCGGCCGAGGAGCTGGCAGTAGCCTGGGACACCTCTTACGAGGACGCGACCTTCCAGGAGCCGGTCTACGAAGAGCCGGTGTACCAGGAGCCGGTCTACGAGGAGCCGGTGGCGGAAGCGGCGAACCAGGAGCCGGTCTACGAAGAGCCGCCGGCCGAGACACCGGCGAGCGAAGAGCCCGTTGCCGAGGAGCCGATGTACGAAGAGCCGGCCGCCGAGCAGGTCTATGAGGAGCCGGTGTACGAAGAGCCGGCTTCCGAGCCGGTCTATGAAGAGCCGATATACGACGAGCCGGCGCCCACCGCACAGCAGGGCTTCGAGATGTTCGAGGTCCAGGGGCGCGGCCCGGGCGAGGAGGCCGAGGCCGCGCCGGGCTTCGCCAGCCGCCGGCTGGATGCTGCCGAGACGGTCTATTACGGCGAGCCCATGACCATCACGCTCAAGGATGCCGACGTCAAGGACGTGCTGCGCTCCTTTGCCCAGATCAGCGGGCTGAACGTGGTGGTGAATCCCGGCGTCTCGGGCCGGGTCACCGTCGAGCTGACCAACGTGCCCTGGGACCAGGCTCTCGAACAGGTGCTCAAGATCAACAACCTGGGCTACCAGCTGGAGGGCAACATCATGCGCATCGCGCCGCTCGCCAAGCTGCGCGAAGAGGCCGAGGAGGAGCAGCGCCTGCGCCAGGCACAGGCTCTGTCGATCCCCCTGTCGACCGTGATGAAGCGGGTCAGCTACGCCGACGCCTCGCAGATTGCCTCACTGCTGCGCAGCGGCGGCGGCGCCAGCCTGATGAGTCAGCGGGGCTCGGTGGTGGTCGACAGCCGCACCAACACGTTGATCATCAAGGAGCTGCCGACGTTCATGGACGCCATCATCACCGTGATCGAGACTCTGGACACGCCGGAGCCGCAGGTGATGATCGAGGCGCGAATCATCGAGACGACCAAGCGGTTCTCGAGCACGCTGGGCATCGCCTGGGGCTTCAACGGCGTTGCCGACGCGGCGCACGGCAACACCACCGGGCTGGTCTTTCCGAACAACATCACGAGCTCCGGCGGCGTCAGCCTGGAGACCGGCGGTGCCACCGGCTTTCTCGACATCAGCCTGGGCAACGTCCTCAACTCCTTCACCCTCGACGCGGCGCTGGCGGCGGCGGAGTCCGACGGCCTGATCAACATCCTGTCGGCGCCGCGGATCACCACGCTCAACAACCAGCAGGCCTCGATCCAGAGCGGCCTGCAGATCCCGATTCAGACGGTGGCCAACAACACGGTCAGCGTGCAGTTCGTCAACGCCACGCTGCGGCTCGACGTCACGCCGCACGTGACCGCCGAGGGCACGGTCTTGATGGACATCAACATCCAGAAGCGGGAGCCGCAGCTGGCCTTCGCCGTCGTCGGCGCCACCAACGCGCCGATCTCGACCAAGGACGCGCGAACCCGGGTGATCGTGCGTGACGGCGGCACCACCGTCATCGGCGGCATCTACAAAGTCTCTACCGATCGCGGCGAGGATCGGGTGCCGGGTCTGGCCAATGTGCCGATCCTCAAGCACCTGTTCAAGAACAAGCGCCGCAGCGAAGAAAACGAAGAGCTGTTGATCTTCATAACCCCTCGGGTAGTGAAGCTCTAGGGGAGGACCGGACGATGCGAAAGATCATCAACGTGGCCCTGGCCGGCATCCTGATGCTCGGAATGCTGGCTTGCGAGCAGCGAACCGACCGCACCGATGGTGGCGGCGTGCTCCTGACCTTCGGCCAGATCGACTGGTCGGCCGTCACCTCGGTGGGGACCGCCGTCGCCAGCGGCGGTGCGTCGATCGACACCGTGACGCTGGTTTCGGTGGCCAAGGATCCCACTGGCGTCACCAGTTCGCTGATGGACGTCGAGCTGCAGTCTTTCGAGGTCAGCTTCCGGCGCGCCGATACCGGCACGCGGTTGCCGCCGGTCCTGGTCAGGACGTTCCCGGGCGTGATCCCGGTCAACGGCAGCCTGACGATCAGCGGCATGTTCTTCATGCTGGACGGTCAGCTGGAGAACCCGCCGCTGTCCGACCTGCTGGCAATCAACGGCGGAATCGACACGGAGACCGGTGCCGATTCCATACTCCTTGACGTGAGCATTGTCTTTTTCGGCAGGACCTTGTCAGGCGACGAGGTCTTGAGCGCTCCGCTCCGCAAGACCGTCCAGTTCGGGCGCTGACGGGCAGGAGGAGGTCATGAGAAACACCGCATCGCGTAACCTGACGGCCGCCTTCATGCTTCTGGCGTTGGTGGCTTGCTCCACGGACACGCCTACAGCCCCGGAGAGGACCCCGGCCCCGCCGCCGGGCTCCAGCCCGGGCACCGCCTGGACCATCACCATCACGGTGGAACCGCGTGATCTGACGGCCAGCGACCCCCAGCCGGCAACGGTCACCGTCCGGATACGCCGCGCCGACAACGGCGCCCTGCCGCAGAACGGCACCACGGCCATTGTCTCGGCCGGCCTGGGCGACTTCAACTCTGCGGCCAGCGGTGACCAGACGGTGACGGTAAGCCTGAGCGGCGGTGCCGCGCAGCTGCTCTACTTCGCCGGTGCGATCCTGGGCCAGGACACCATTCAGGCTCGGCTGGAGAACAGCGTAGGTTCGGCGAGAATCAATATCCTCGAGGCCAAGGACCTGTTCCTCCAGAGCGTTACGCCGAGCAGTGGCCCCGAGAGCGGCGGTACGCGCATTCGCATCAGCGGCACCGGCTTCAGCGAGCCGTCTCGGGTCGAGCTCGGTACCGGCTCGACCGCGATCAACGCGACGGTCGACCGCATCGGCGAGGATTCGAACGGCGAGTTCATCCGCGCTTTCACGGGTCCGGTCTTCGACCCGGACACGTTCTTCTCGACCGAGAACTGCGACAGCAATGGCGACGGCACCGCCGACGGTGCGCGGTACCTGCCCAAGACGGTCGGCGTCACGGTGACCCCGAGCGGGGGCACCGCCGTGACCCTGGCCAACGCGTTCACCTACCGGCCCCGCGACACCAGCTGCCGCGACACCACGCCGGACCCGGATCGGCCGAATGCCGATTTCTCCTTCATCAAGAGCGGTTTGGTGGTGCAGTTCTTCAACGAGTCGACTCCAGGTGGCACTATGACCTTCACCTGGGAGTTCGGAGACGGCTCCGCGTTCAGCACCGCGGAGAATCCAAGCCACGACTACGGCGCGACCTTGGGCGCGGGCACCTATAGCGTGACACTGCGGGTCGAGAACGCCAGCGGGTCCGACACCACGACCAAGTCGGTCACGGTCCCTTAGACCTCGGCCGACAGACCTGTGGGGCGATCGCCTGAATCTAGACGGGCGATCGCCCTGCTGCGTATACTGATCCGAACGTGATGCGCCGCCCCAAAGCCCTGGTCCGACTCCTGGCTCTCTTCGCCCTCCTTGCCGTCTTCGCCTGTGACCGGGTGACGCCGGTGGCACCGGTGGGCTCGACGATCACCCTGAGCATCAATCCGTCGCGGATCGATGCCGAGGGCGAGTCGGCGGTGATCACAATCATCGTCCGCAAGGAGGATGGCACGCCGGTCAACCCGGGTACCCAGGTGAGTGTGTCGACCACCCTCGGGGCACTCGATCCCGAGACCACCTTCACCGACGCCACCGGCACCGCCAAGTCGACGCTGACCGGCGACGGGCGGATCGGCATGGCGACGGTCTCGGCCACGACCGGTGCCGCTGCGCTGGTCAGCGTGGAAGTTCAGATCGGCTCGGTGGCGGCGTCGATCACTCTCACGGCAACGCCCCCCAACGTGCCGAAGGATCCGCAGGGTGACGATGGCGTCATCGAGCTCACCGCCCTGATCCGCGACGACACCGGCGCGCCATTGGGAGGGGGCGTAGTCAATTTCGAGACCGACACCGGCAGCCTGGACTCCAGGGGCGGGGCGCTGGTGACCGACGATCTCGGCAAGGCGGAGGACGTCCTGCGCGTCACGCGCGACGACATCTCGACTCTGCTCGAGCCGTTCTTCCTGGTCAGCGCCGAAACGGCGATCGAGGGGGGCAGCCTCATCTTCGACGAGCTCGAGATCGATATCCGGGGCGTGCCGGCGACGCTCACGCTACAGGTGACTCCGGCCAGCGTGCTGGAAGCGGGCACGTTGGGCGACCCACTGAGACTGACCGCCCTGGTGCGTGACAACCTGGGAGACCCGTTGGAGGGCGTGGGGGTCAACTTCCTCGCGGAGGCAGGGACCCTTGCTTCAGAAGGTCGGCTCATCGACACGGACGCCGACGGCAGGGCCGTCGACCTTCTATCGGCGACCCAGGCTCAGCTAGAGTTGATTCCCGGCCAGGTCTTCACCGTCAGCGCTGAGACGGCGGGACTTGGAGGAAACCTGTTGGAGGACAGCTTTCAAGTTCGTATCGACAACTCCGAACCGATCGCGACGTTCCAGTGCGTGAATACGGACCCTGCCGGCGCAGGTGGAGAGGTCGACTGTACCTTCACCGGCCGCTCGATCTGCGTAGAGCCGGACTTCCCCGGGGTCCAGACGGTCTTCCTTTGGAGCTCGGCACAGGCGCCCCCGGCGGCTCCCATACCACCCGTCACGAACGGGAACCCCACCGCGAAGTACTTCCTGACCATGGATGTCAACTACACGATCACGCTTACGGTCACCGACGGCTGCGGCACCGACATGAAGAATCAGGTCGTCAACCCCACTTGAGCTTCCATCCGCAGCCGCAGCCGAAGGCTCGAATCCAGGCGGCTCTCGACGAGGCGAATCCCGAGAGGTCCGAGGACCGTCCCTCCGGACACTGCGATCGGCCTATATAATCCGTTCGGCCACAGGCAGATCGCCGGTCGCTCTGAGGGGAGGGAGAGGACGGCCAGACCACGCCGGGAATCGCCCGCATGCTCGAAGACCTAGAAGCCCGCTGGCGCAACGAGCCCACTCCCCAGGCCGGAGTGCGCCTGGCCGAGGCGTTGCAGCAGCAGGGCGATCGCCTCCGGGCCGAAGGCATTCTGACTGCCGTCGAGGGGCGGCTCGAGTCGGAGCCGCGCGATCTGGCTTCGCGGGTAGCCCTGGGCGGCATGCGGCTGGCGCTGGGACAACCCGACAACGCCGCCCGGGTCCTCGAGCAGGTCGTCAAGGCGGACCCGACCCATCTCAAGGCCAACAAGCTGCTGGTCGAGGTGTATCTCGAGCTCGATCAGCGCGACCGGGCTCGCGACCGGCTGGACCTGTACCGTCTGCTCAACGAGGGGGACCCCGATATCGAGTCGCTCGAAGGGCTGTTGGGAGGCGCCCCGGAGGCGGCCGCCGAGCCGTCGCCAGCCGTGGTGGCGCCGGCGCGCCGGCTGCACCTCTCCGGTGGTGACCCGTTCGCCGCCCTCACCGCGGAGGCGACTCCGGGCGCCGACCCCGGTTCGCTGCTGGATCTGCCGTCGCGTTCGGCGACTCCGTCGGCCGCCACAGCCACCCTCGGCACTCTCTATCAGGAGCAGGGGCACCGCGAGGAGGCCGAGCGCGTTTTCCGCGACGTCCTGACGCAGGAGCCCGACAATCTTCGGGCGCGCCAAGGCCTGGCGAAGCTGGTCGACGAGCCGCAGGAGATGCCGGCTGCAGTGGCGGAGCCGCCGTCGGAGGACGCCGACGCCGACGCCGACCGCCGCCGGCGGATCGGTATCCTGCGTGACTATCTGGCCCGCATCCAGCGTGGCCGTGGGGTGGCTGCTCGATGAGCGATATCCCGAGCCGGCTCAACGTCCTCCTCGACCGCATCGATGGTGGGCTGGCGGTCTCGCTGGTCGCCGCCGACGGGATTCCGGTCGCCACCGCCAGCCACGACAGTAGCTTCGACGTCGAGGCGCTGGCGGCCGAGCTGCTGACCCAGGTGCAGGCCATCGCGGACGAGCAACGGGATCTGGCGGTGGGCGAGGTGAACCAGTACTCGGTATCGACCGATCGCTTCACCATTCTGATCGGCCGGCTCCAGGCAGGCTACTATCTGCTCCTGGTCACCGAGCGGGGCAGCAGCTACGGGCGGGCCCGGTTCGAGCTGCGTCGCGCCCGGCTGCTGTTCGAGGACGACCTGGGCTGACCGACCGGCGGAGCCAATCACTTGCTGACCTTCGACCAGATCAAAGAGCTTGTCGACCTCGTCCACGAGCGTCGCCTGGGCATTCTCGAGATCGAGCACGCCGGCTTCCGACTCAAGATCGAAGGCGCCGCCACGGTGCAGGCCCAGGCGGCGGTACCGCCGCCCGTCCCGCAGCGGGTCGCGACCGCCGCCGAGCCCGAGGTGGCGCCGGTGGTGGCCGCCGGCAGCGAAACCACCGAGGCGGCACCGGGTGAGGATCTCCACGTCCTCAAGTCGCCGATCGTCGGCACCTTCTACGCCGCGCCCAGCCCCGACTCCGATCCCTACGTCAAGGTCGGAAGCTCGGTGAAGAAGGGCCAGGTACTGTGCATCGTCGAGGCGATGAAGCTGATGAACGAAATCGAGTCGGACGTCGACGGCGAGATCGTCGAGATCCACCCGCGCAACGCCCAACCGGTCGAGTTCGGGGAGCCTCTCTTCGGTATCAGGGCCGACTAGGCTGCGGTTCGCCGACCAGCCCGCGACTCGATGTTCAGGAAGATCCTGGTAGCGAACAGGGGCGAGATCGCCCTGCGGGTGATGCACGCCTGCCGCGAACTGGGCGTCAAGACGGTGGCGGTCTACAGCACGGCCGACAAGGAGGCGCTGCACGTGCTGTACGCCGACGAGGCGGTCTGCATCGGCCCACCGCCGTCGCAGGAGAGCTATCTCAACGTGTCGAGCCTGATCGCGGCGGCCGAGATCACCGGCGCCGAGGCGGTCCACCCGGGCTACGGCTTTCTGGCCGAGAACGCCGATTTCGCCGAGGTGCTGGAAGACTGCAAGCTGGGCTGGATCGGCCCGCGGCCGGCCAGCATCCGATTGATGGGCGACAAGGCCAAGGCGCGACAGACGGCGGCGGCTGCCGGGGTACCGGTTCTGCCGGGCAGCCGCGAGCCGCTCGAGGATCTGGCGGAGGCCCATCGCGTGGCGCAGGAGGTGGGCTACCCGATCATCCTCAAGGCGGCGGCGGGAGGTGGCGGCCGCGGCATGCGGATCGTCCAGGAGCACCAGGCGCTGGACAGCCAGTTCGTGACCGCCCGTCAGGAGGCCGAGAAAGGCTTCGGCTCGAGCGCCATCTATCTGGAGAAGTACCTGGTGGAGCCGCGCCACATCGAATTCCAGGTCTACGGAGACAGGGAAGGCAAGGCGATCCACCTCGGGGAACGCGAATGCTCGATCCAGCGACGGCATCAGAAACTGCTCGAGGAGGCTCCGTCGCCGGCCCTCAGCGACGACCTGAGGTCGCGCATGGGAGAGGCGGCGGTGGGGCTCACCGCCGCTGCCGAGTACGAGAACGCGGGTACCGTCGAGTTCCTGCTCGACCATGACGGCAGCTTCTACTTCATGGAGATGAACACCCGCATCCAGGTCGAGCATCCGGTGACCGAGATGGTCACCGGCCTCGATCTGGTGAAGATGCAGATCGAGATAGCCAGCGGTGAGCCGCTGCGCGTCGGCAGCGGCCTCAAGGCGAGAGGGCACGCCATCGAGTGCCGGATCAACGCCGAGCACCCGGTCAGTTTTGTGCCCTCGCCGGGCAC